>JBILLY010000621.1:0-3688 GCA_044375835.1 Opitutaceae bacterium | reverse complement strand
TCATCGACACGAGTTTCGAGAACGCGTCGCCGCTGTGGTATGAGTTCGCGACGGACGGGACGGTCTTGATCAACCTGCTCTACGACCACGAGCGGGCGTCGCCCAACCGGGCGGCGGGGCACGTGCACTTCGCGATCCAAGGCAAGCCGGGCACGAAGGTGACGCTCGAGCTGCGCAACCTCGACAACGTGTGGAACGGAGTGCGCGGCAGCGTGGCGCGCGAGCTGAAGGCGGTGAGCCTTTCGGAGGACGGGCGCACGTGGCGCGCGATCGAGACGGACAACAGCGCGGGCGACCGCGTGCGGTTCGCGGTGGAATTGACCGGACCGCGGCTCTACGTCGCGCGGGTGGAGCCGTATCGGATCTCCGACCTCGAGCGGCTGCTGGCGAAGATCCGCTCGAACCCGCTGGTCGCGATCGAGCCGATCGGAAAAACGGTGCAGGGGCGCGAGCTGGAGATCGTGCGGGTGGGGCGCGAGGACGCGCCGCGCCGGGTGTTTCTGCGGGCGCGGGCGCACCCGTGGGAGCCGGGCGGGAACTGGGTGATCGAGGGGCTGGTGGCGCGGTTGCTGCGCGGCGACGCGGAGGCGCAGCGGCTGCTGGCGCGGACGTGTTACTACATTTTGCCGATGGCCAACAAAGACGGCGTGGCGCTGGGGCGGACGCGGTTCAATCTGCTCGGCAAGGACCTGAACCGGGAGTGGAACAAGCCGGTCGATGGGGCGCTGGCGCCGGAAAACCTGGCGCTGGAAAAATGGCTGGAGCGGATGATCGCGGCGGGGAAGAAGCCGGACTTCGCGATGGAGCTGCACAACGACGGCGGCGGGCGCCTGCACATCAGCCGGCCGCCGGTGCCGGGGCTGGCGCAGCACCTGGAGCGGATGGCGCTCTTTGAGAAACTGCTGCGGCAGCACACGTGGTTCACCGAGGGATCGACGAACGGGGCGTTCCGCAATTCGGGCACGCTGGGCGACGGCTGGCTGGAGCGCTACGGCATCGATGCGGTGGTGCACGAGTTCAACTGCCACTGGATCGCGGGCCTGCAGGAGCGTCCGCTCGGGCGGCACTGGCAGGACTACGGGGCGAAGCTGGCGACGGTGTTCGAGGAGTATTTTGGGAGAGTGATGAGTGATAGGTGATATGTGATAAGTGATGAGTGGGGGAGGAGGGTCATGGGTTATGGGTGGGGGTGTTTGGGGGCTCGCGTCGGGGGTGGGGGACGGGGTAGGGGTGCGGGTATGGGTTTTTCATGGATGCGGTGGGTGGGTGGCGTGGCGGCGGGAGTGGCGGTCGCGGGGGCGGCGGAGGCGTTGCTGCTGACCGGCGGCAAGGTCTACACGGCCGACGACCGGAGGCGGGAGGCGGAGGCGGTGCTGGCGATCGAAGGGCGTATCGCCTATGTGGGGACGACGGCGGAGGCGCGGCGCCGGGCGCCGGCGGGGACGCGCACGCTCGACCTGACGGGGCGCACGGTGCTGCCGGGGTTTACCGACTCGCACGTGCACCTGGGTGGCGTGGGGTCGCGCGAGTTGAGTTTCAACCTGGAGACGGTCGGGAGTCTCGCGGACTTGCAGGCGCGGCTGAAGGCGCGGGCGGCGCAGACGGCGGAGCCGCAGGCGTGGATCGTCGGGCGCGGGTGGATCGAGTCGCGCTGGTCGCCGCCGGTGTTTCCGACGCGCGCGGACCTCGATGCGGCGGAGGCGAAGCGGCCGGTCGTGCTGGTGCGGGCGGACGGGCACGCGCTGGTGGCGAACTCGGCGGCGCTGGCGCTGGCGAAGATCGACCGCACGACGCCGAATCCGCCGGGCGGCGAGATCTTGCGGGGAGCGGACGGCGAGGCGACGGGCGTGCTAGTGGACAACGCGATGACGCTGGTGCGGCGGCTGATCCCGGCGGAGACGGCGGCGGAGCGGGCGAAGGCGCTGGAGATCGGCGCGGCGCGGGAGCTGCGGCTCGGGTGGACGCAGGTGCAGGTGGCGGGCGCGAGCCTGCCGGAGCTGGAAGCGATGCGGGATCTGCAAACGCCGTTGCGGATCTACGCGGCGGCGAGCGGACCGGGGGCGGCGGCGGAGCGGCTGATCGAGGGCGGGCCGATGACGCGCGGGCGCTTCACGGCGCGGTCGATCAAACTCTACATCGACGGGGCGCTGGGGTCGCGCGGGGCGGCGCTGCTGGCGCCGTATGCGGATGCGCCGGGGAATGTCGGGCTGACGGTGACGCCGCCGGCGACGCTGGAGCCGCTGGTGGTGCGGGCGCTGCGGAACGGGATCCAGATCCAGACGCACGCGATCGGCGACCGGGGCAACCGGCAGGTGCTCGACCTGTATGAGCGCGTCTTCGGGGCGGTGCCGGCGGAGGAGCGGAAAGTCGCGGTGCCGCGGTGGCGGATCGAGCATGCGCAGGTGATCGCGCCGGCGGATCTCGGGCGGTTCGCGGCGCTGGGGGTGATCGCGTCGATGCAGCCCTCGCATGCGATCGGCGATTTGTATTTCGCGCCGGCGCGGCTGGGGAAGGCGCGGCTCGCGGGGGCGTATGCGTGGCGGAGTCTGCTGGACGCGGGCGCGCTGATCGCGGGCGGATCGGACGCGCCGGTGGAGCGCGGGGAGCCGTTGATCGAGTTCTACGCGGCGGTGGCGCGGAAGGCGTTGGACGGATTCTCCGACGCGGACTGGCACCCGGAGCAGCGGGTGACGCGGTGGGAGGCGCTGAAGATGTTCACGCTGTGGCCGGCGCATGCGGCCTTCGAGGACCAGGAGCGCGGGTCGATCGCGGTCGGGAAGGCGGCGGATTTCACGGTCTTCTCGGCGGATATCATGACGATCCCGGAGCCGGAGATTTTGAAGGCGGAGTGCGTGCTGACGATCGTGGGCGGCGACATCGCGTGGGAGAAACGCGGCTGACGATGGGTGCGTCGCTCCGCGAAAAACTGCAGGCGCTGGGGCCGGGGCTGGTCTTGGCGGCGGCGGGCATCGGGGCGGGCGACGTGGTGGTGGCGTCGGTGACGGGTATCCGTTTCGGCCTGACGCTGCTGTGGGCGGTGGTGCTGACGGCGGCGTTGAAATTCGTGCTGACGGAGGCGCTGGCGCGCTGGCAGCTGGCGACGGGGGAGACGATCGCGCGGGCCTGGGTGACGCGGTTGCCGCGGTGGGTGGCGGGGCTCTTCGCGGCGTATCTGCTGTTTTGGACCTTCATGGTGGGGGCGTCGCTGAGCAGCGCGTGCGGGTTGGCGGGGGCGAGTTTGTTTCCGGCGCTCGGCGTGCCGGCGTGGGGGGCGCTCCACGCGGCGACGGCGGCGGCGCTGGTGGCGGCGAACCACTACGCGAAATTCCAGCGCGTGATGAAGGCGCTGATCGCGCTGATGGCGGTCTGCGTGCTGGTGTGCGCGGGGCTCGCGGCGCCGGCGCCGGACGAGCTGTTGCGCGGGCTGCTGGTGCCGGTGATCCCGGCGAACGGCGGCGGGGCGCAGGTGCTGGCGCTGCTGGGCGGGATCGGCGGCAGCCTGACGGTGATCTGCTACGGCTACTGGATGCGGGCGGCGGGGTGGCGCGGGGCGGAGAGGCTGGCGACGGTGCGGGGGGACGTGCGGCTGGCGTATCTGTTTACCGGATGCTTCGGGGTGGCGCGGGGGGCGATCGCGGCGGGCGTGCATGCGCCGGAGGCGGGCGGGACGAAGATCGCGCTGGCGGTG
>JBILLY010000619.1:0-3696 GCA_044375835.1 Opitutaceae bacterium | reverse complement strand
CGGCGCCTCGCAGAAGGAGCGCGACCTGATCATCAAGATCAGCGGCTACCACGAGACGGCGTGGGGCGCGCGCAGCGTGGTGCTCGGCAGCGACTGTTCGCGCGAGGAGTGGCAGCAGGGGGTCGAGCGGGCGATCGAGCTGGCGCCGACGCACCTGCACGTGCTGCAGGATTACCGGAAGCCGCGGCGCGCGGAGCACCCGGTCTTCGAACGGCCGGGCGCGGACGGCACGGTGGGGCCGGCGCAGCCGAAGGCGGGGCGGCTGCGGCTGTGTCCGTATTACTTCCTCGTCGGCGGGCGGCCGCAGCTGTCGGGGGCCTTGGCGACGTTCTGTCCGCCGGACAAGAAGATCATCCACGGGATGCAAGACGCCGCCTTGCTTCCCTGTAGGGTTTTGGCCTTAAACCCCACCCGTGCCTAACCACGCCGGGGCCACCCGACATTTCGCCATTTCCAGGAAGAACCGGGCGCTGCTCGCCGCGGCGCTGGTCGCGCTCGGTCCGGCGCATTCTCCCGTGCGGGCGCAGGCCGATCTGGCGGCGATCAAGGCGCGGGCCGACCAGGGTGATCCGGAGGCGCTGAACGCCCTCGCCAACGCCTACGCCAACGGCCAAGGCGTGCCGGCCAACCCGGCGGAGGCGCTCAAGCTTTACCAACAGGCGGCGGAACGGGGGCTGGCGGCGGCGCAGTTCAATCTCGGCATGATGCACGAGGTCGGGCGCGGCGTGCCGGCGGATGTGGCGGCGGCGTTCAAGTTTTACCTGAAGGCGGCGGAGCTGGGGTTTGCCCCGGCGCAATTCAACGTCGGCAACATGTATGCCAACGGCGCCGGCGTGAAACAGGACTACTTCGAGGCGGCGCTGTGGTTCCGGCAGGCGGCGGACCGCAACATCGCCGAGGCGCAATACAACCTCGGGCTCGCCTACGAGCTGGGCCGCGGCGTCGGCAAGGACGAGGCGGCCGCGCAGCGCTGGTATCGCGCGGCGGCGCAGCAGAACTACGCGCGCGCCCAATACAACCTCGCGATCATGGCGGAGGAAGGGCGCGGCGGTGCCGTCGATCTGTCCGGCGCGGTGAACCTCTATCTGGCGGCGGCGCGGCAGAATTTCGCGCCGGCGCAGAACAATCTCGGCATCTTGCTCGCCGAGGGGCGCGGCATCGCGACCAATCTGGTCGAGGCCTACGCGTGGCTCGCCGTCGCCGTGGAAAACGGCGCGAAACCCCAGGGGCGCGATCTCGTGGCGCGGCAACTCACGCCGCGCCAGGCGGCCGAAGCCGAAGCGGCGTTGACGGGACTGCGGGAGCAGCTCGGGTTGCGTGCGGCCACGCCCGCCCCCGCGGTGCCGGCCGTGGCCACGACGCCCGCGACCGCCGCGCCGGCGCCCGCGCCGGCCGTCGCCGCGGCCGGGGCTAGTGCCGCCGAACTCGCGGCCGCGCAGCGCGCGCTCGCCGAGGCCCGCGAACTCGGCCAGCGGCTGACCGCGGAAAACGCGCAGCTCAAGTCCGCGGTCGCCGAAGCGCAGCAAAAGGCGGGCGCCGCCGCCGCGCAGGCCGGCGAAGTCGCCGCGGTGAAGACGCAGCTGGCCGCGGTGACGCGGGAGACCGAAGCGCTGCGGCAGGAGAATCTCCGGATCACGGCCGCGGCCCAGGCCGCGCAGACCGAGCGGGCGGCGTTGCAGCAGCGGGTCGCCGCCGCCGAAGCGGCCGCGGCGCGGCCAGCCGCACCGGCCCCGGCGGCGGCCGACGGCGCGTTGCGCGCCCGGATCGAGGCGCTCGATCGCGAAAAGACCGAGGCGCTCCAACGCGCCGAGCAGTTGGCCGCCCAGCTGGCCGCCGCCAAGGCGCCGACGGCGGTCGCCGCGGCCGATCCGGCCGACGAGCGCACCCGCAAAATCCTCGCCGAGAACACACGGCTCAACGAGGAGGTGAAGCGCTCGACGATCGAGCTCGCGCGCCTCACCCGGCAACTGCGGGTCGCGCAGGACGGATCGGGTCGACCGGGCGCGGCGCCGGCCGGCGCGGCGGGGACGGGTGCGGCGGCTGGCGGCGATGCGGCGAGGAGCGCGGAGTTGGCCGGCCAGATCGAGACCTTGCGGGCGGCCAACGAGAAGTTGGCCGGGGAAAATCGGCGGCTCGCGGCCGCCGCGGGCGGGGCGGACGCGACGCGCGCCGCGGCGCAACTCGCGGCCGAGAAACGACTCGCGGAGGCGACCGCGCGGCCCGCGATCGATCCGGAGCAGTTTCAGGCCATGCGGGCGCAGCTGGGCGAGGCGCTCGACGGTGCCAACGCGGCGCGGCGCGAGACCGCCGCGGTGCGCGCGGAATTGGATCAGGCGAAGCAGGGGCTCGCGGCTGCGACGACCGAGCTCGAGAAAGCGCGCGGCGCCGCGGCGACCACTCCGCCCGCGGTGGCGGCCGAGCTGGCCCGGGTGCAGACCGAATTGGCGGCCGCGCGGCAAGTTGCGGCGGTCGCGGAAAAGGCGGCCGCCGACTCCCGCGCGGAGCGCGAGCGGCTCGCCGCGCAATTGGCGGAAGCCGCGCGCACCCAGGGCGAGAGTGCCCAGGCCGCGACGACCGTGACCGCGCTGCGGACGCAGGTCGCCGACCTGCAATCCAAACTCACGGCCGCGCTGCAGCAGCACGGCGCGGAGCGCGACAAGGCCGCGGCGGATCTCGCGGCCGGCACGGCCGCGCTGCGGCGCGAAGTGGAAGCGGCGCGGGCGCAGCTCGCCCAGCAGGGACGCGCCGGCGACGAAGCGGTCGCGCTGCGGGCGCAGCTGGCGGAGGCGGAGACCAAATTGGCGGCGGCGCGGCAGACTCAGGCGGACGGCGAAGCCGCCGTGAGGCGGCTTGCGAACGTCGATGCGGAACGCGAGCGGTTGGCGTCGGAGTTGGCCGATACCCAGCGCAGGGCGCGCGAAGCGCAGACGACGGGCGCCGCGGAGCTGGAGCGGGCCAACGCGCGTGTCGCGGAACTCGCCGCCGCGGCGGCCCAGGCGACGCAGCTCGGGGGCGAACTCGCCGGTGCGCGCGAAACGCTCACGACCTTGCGGGCGCAGCTGGCGGAGGCGCAAACCCGCGCGGATACGGTGCAGCAGGCGCTGGCGGCCGACCGCGAGACGACGGTGCGCACGGTGGCCGAGTTGACCCGGAAATCCGAGGCGCTCGCGCAGGAAGTGGCGGCCGCCAAGACGACCGCCGCGCAGTCGGCGGTGGCCGCGGCGGAGCTGGAGCCCGTGCGGCGTTCGCTGGCCGAGACGTTGGCGAAATTGAACGCGGCGGAACAGATCCGCACCGCGGCGGAGCGCACGGCGCGCGACGACCGGGCCGCGCGCGAGGCGGCGGACAAGGCGGTCGCGGAGTGGACGGCGAAACACGCCGCGGTGGCAAAGCAACTGGAGGCCGCGACGCAGGCGGCGCAGCGGGGCGGGGCGGCTACGGCGGAGGTGGCGACGTTGCGGACGCAGCTGGGCGAGGTGCAGACGGCGTTGTCGGCGGCGCTGCAGGCGCGGACGGCGGCCGAGAGCGAGGCGCAGAAGCTCGGGGCGGTGACGCAGCAACTGGCGAGTGTGACCGCGGAGCGCGACCGGTTGGCTGGCGAGCAACGCACGTTGGCGGCGGCGCGCGATGGCGCGGCGCAGCAAGTGACGGATTTGACGGGGAAGGTCGACACGCTGACGAAGCAACTGGAGGCCG
>JBILLY010000618.1:0-3697 GCA_044375835.1 Opitutaceae bacterium | reverse complement strand
AGGGGGGGGGGGGGGGGTGCTGTGTTCACTGTGTGGGTTTTTGGGGGGGGGTGGGGGGGGGGGTGGGGGGGGGGGGGGGGGCAATGACGAATTTCGGATGACGAAGGGCGCGTGGCGGCGGCGCGCGCGGAGGCGGGAGGATTGCCGGATTGTGGTTCGGGACTTGTCACTCGTCCCTTGTCACTTGTCACTTTCCGCATGGCCGACCCGAAGATCCTCGAGTTTTTCCCGAATCCGGCGCCGCAGCGCGACTACACGATCGCGCACACGCACCACGAGTTCACGTCGATGTGCCCGATCACGGGGCATCCGGATTTCGCGACGATCACGGTGCGCTACGTGGCGGACAAAACCTGCGTGGAGCTGAAGTCGCTGAAGCTGTATTTCCACGCGTTCCGCAACGCGGGCATCTTTTTCGAGGCGGTGACAAACAAGATCTGCGACGACCTCGGGGCGGCGCTGCAACCGCGCGCGCTGACGGTGATCGCGGATTGGAAAGGCCGCGGCGGCATCTCGTCCGTCGTCACCTGCGACTGGACGCCGGCGAAGCCGAAACCCAAGGCCCGAGCCGGGCGTCGCGCGCGCTGAGCCGGCGGTGGCGTGGGCCGCGCTGGAGGGTGCCTGGGGCGAGTCCCGGGCGGACGCAGTGCGGGTCGGTTCGGGCGGCTGCGCCGCCGTGAATGCCCGGGCGCGAGCCGCGGAACGAAAGCTCCGCGGCCCGCAGCGGTTCCGTTTACAAGGTGTTGAGGAAGTCCAACAGCTGCTGGCGCTCGGCGGCGCCGAGGCGGAGGTAGGCGTCGCGGATGCCGGCGGCCTCGCCGGCGTGGGCGCGGATGGCGGCGTCGGGCGTGCGGGCGGAGCCGTCGTGGAGGAGGGCGTTGCGGGTGCGCAGGCCCCAAAGCGGCGCGGTGCGCATGTCGCGGGCGCCGGCGGTGCCCTGGACGATGCCGTCGCCGAGCGGGCCCATGTCGTGCAGCAGGAGATCGGAGTAGAGGGCGACGGTCTGCTCGCTGAGCGCGGCCACGGGATGGCGGCCGGTGGTCAACGTGGGCGTGTGGCAGGACGCGCAGCCGACGGAGGCGAAGAGGCGTTCGCCGGCGAGGGCGGAGGCGTTGGCGGCGGCGCGCGGCGGGGCGGCGAGAAAGCGCATGTAGTCTGCGAGGCGATCGGTGCTGGAGGTGCCGTCGACGGCGACGGGGTCGTCGACGGTGGGGCGCGCGAAGCGGGCGATGGCGGCGGTGTTGCCGTTGGGGGCATTTTCCGTCGGGAAGAAGCGGTTGGTGATGCCCATTTCGTTGGCGTAGGCGTCGGCGGAGAAGGCGAGGAGCGTGGCGTGCTGGGCTTTCCAGCCGAAGCGGCCGACGCGGAGTTCGCCGCTCGCGACGTCGCGCACCATCGCGACCTTGCCGGCGACGCCGGCGGGTTTGGCACGGAGCGTGCCGAGCACGATGGCGCTGTCGGGGATGGCCTCGATGAGGCCGGCGCCGAAGAGGGGCGTGGTGACGCGGCGGGCGACGGTGTTGGCCGTGGCGGGAATCGCCTCGCGCGGGACGCCGGGGAGGGAGCGATCCTGCAGGAGAGAGCCGCCGAGCGCGGCGAGCGGATCGAACACGCCGGCGGCGGTGTGGCCGAAGCGCGTCACGGTGCGGCCGCTGGCGCCGCCGACGGCGGGGGCGCTGTGGCAGGCGGCGCAGGAGACGTCGTTGAAGATCGGGCCGAGGCCGGAGGCGGGCGTTTCGCGCTCGACGAAATCTTCGCGGCCGTCGGCGAACGCGACCAACTGGGAGGTGGTGAGGCCGGCCAAAGGCTGGCCGAAGACGCCGGCGGCGCCGGGCCGTTGTGCGGGGGCGGCGGGACCGGCGGGACCCGCGGTGACGGACGGGGCGGCCGGGGGAGGGGTGACCGGCGCGGCGGGTGGAGCCGTTGGCGCCGGCGGGGTAGTTACGGGCGCCGGCGGGGGCGCGGGGGGCTGGCCGGGGCGCGCGGCGCCGCGGTTGGGGGCGGGTTGGGCGAGCAGCGAGGAGGCGGTGGCGAGGGCGGCGAGGAACGAGACGCGGCGGAGGCGAGACACGGGGGCGGAGGACATGGCGGGACGATGGGATTGCGACGCGAGCGGAGCGCGGGGATGCGCTGCGACGGTCCCGAGCATGGCAGCCGCGGGTTAAGCCCGGATGAACCCGGGGCCGGAGATTTGTTAAGCCCGTGTAAGGGCGGCGGCGCGCGGCCGCGGTCAGGCGCCGAGGACGGCGAGCACCTCGGCGTGCAGCGCGGGCGTGGCGCTGGCGATCGTGGACTCGGCGGGGTAGGAGGGGCCGCCGCGCCAGTCGGTGACGACGCCGCCGGCGCCGCGGATGATGGGGACCACGGCGGCGATGTCCCAGGGGTTCATGATGGGATCGAGACAGACATCGGCCCAGCCGCTGGCGACGAGCAGGTAACCGTAGCAATCGCCCCAGGTGCGGACGAGGCGGGCGCGGCGCTGGAGGGCGTCGTAGGCGGCGCCGTTCTGGTATTTCGCCGGGTTGAGCGGATCGCTCGTGAGGAGGGTGGCGTCGGCGAGGCGCGCGGTGGCGCGGCAGCGGACGGGCGTGCCGTTGAGCACGGTGCCGGCGGCGTCGCCGATCATGAGCTGGCCGAGAAGGGGTTGGTGGATACAGCCGAGCACGGGTTGGCCGCGGTGGAGCAGCGCGATGAGCGTGCCCCAGAGCGGGACGCCGGTGATGAAGGACTTGGTGCCGTCGATGGGATCGAGGACCCAGACGAACTCGGCGTCGGCGCGGTCGTCGCCGAATTCCTCGCCGATGAGGCGGTGGTCGGGGAATGGGGTGGCGATGCGGGCGCGGAGGATTTCTTCGGCGCCGCGGTCGGCGGCGGTGACGGGGGAGGCGTCGGCCTTGGTGTCGACGGCGAGGCCGGGCTGCCGGTAGAGCGGGCGGATGAAGTCGCCGCTCTCGCGGGCGAGGTCGGCGATGAAGGTGCGGTAGGGCGCGAGATCCACGGCGGCAGGGTGGCCCACGGAACACGCGGAACACACGGAAAAACGGGCGGAGAAGAAACGGGGGCTGGAGTCGCGCGGCGGGGTGTGTTGGGTGGCGTCATGTCGTGGACGGAGCAGCCGATTTTTTTCGTGGATTTCGAGGGCAGCCGGGCGTCGGGGATTCTGGAGTTCGGCGTGGCGGAGGTGGTGCGCGGGCAGGTGGTGTCGGCGCGGACGCGGCTGTGCGCGGCGACCGGGCGCGTGCGCGAGGAGGATGCGGCGGTGCACGGGCTGCGCGCGGAGGCGCTGGCGGGACACGCGCCGTTTGCGGACGAGTGGAACTATTTCTCCAGCCTGCGGGAGCTCGGGCCGCTGGCGGCGCACTACGCCGGCGTGGAGAACGGCCTGCTGAAAAGCGTGTGGCCGTATCCGCACCATGTGCCGGACTTCGCGCGGCCCGGGGCGCGGATCGTGGACTGGGGACCGTGGGTGGATACGGCGCGATTGTATGCGCAGCTGTTTCCCGCGTTTGCGTCGGGGAGACTGGAAGCGTTGGTGGCGGCGGCGGGCGCGCAGGCGGAGCTGGACGGGTTGGCGGCGCTCCATTGCCCGGCGGAGCGGCGGCGCTACCACGCGGCGCTCTACGATGCGCTGGCGGGAGCGGTGTTGCTGGCGCGGCTGGCGCGCGTGCCGGAGGTCGCGGTGTTGTCGACGATGCAG
>JBILLY010000085.1:0-10809 GCA_044375835.1 Opitutaceae bacterium | reverse complement strand
GAGTGGACGAACCTCGCCGCCCAGCCCGCGCACGCCGCCAAGCTCGCCGAGATGCGCGCGCTCGCCCCATCGGCGATGGCGCCGCTGGTTCTGCCGCCAGCGGACCCAGCAGCGAAGAAGTGACGCGACCGCGAAAGACATGAACACGGTCTCCAGGCGCCTCGCTCTCCTCGCGCTCCTTTGCGCGCTCGGCAGCCCCACGCCGGCCGCGAAAGTCGAAACCCCGCGCCCCCGGCTCCAGATCATCAACGGCAGCGCGCAGACCGTGGATATTTTCTGGCTCAAGTCCGCCACCGAGCGCGTGCCCAACGGCACGGTCGCGCCCGGCGCCCACACCGTCATCACCACCACGACCGGTCACCGCTTCGTCGTCGTGGGGCGCACCGACGGCGCCGAGCGGATCGTCACCAGCGAAGTGCTCGTGCAGGCGATGCGGTTCGATCCGACCGACGCCGACGGCATCCCGGCTTTCTACGCGCAGCGGGTCGGCGCGGGAGGGTTTCCCATCGTCGCGTCGGCGAGGGTGAATCCCTACGCGCTGAAGGAGGCCGCTTATGTCGTCGATCTGATGCTCGCGCGGCGCCCCGATGTGCGGGCGGCGATGATCAAGAGCGGCGCGCGGCTCTCCATCCTCGCGTGGAACGAGTTCACCTGCGACCAGCCGGAGTGGGCGTGGCTCGCGTGGCTGCCGGTGCCGGGTTTCGCGGAGATCCCCGCACGCGACTACCGCGATGCCCGCGCGCGCGGCATGGGCGGCAGCGCCACGGATCCGTTCTGCTCGTGCGCCGAGGAAAACCTGCTCGGCTACCCCGGCGATCCCTACGCCGCCGAGAACATCTTGATTCACGAGTTCGCGCACAACATCCACCTGCGCGGCATGTCCAACGTCGACCCTGGCTTCGATGCGCGCGTGAAGGCCGCCTACGACGCCGCGATGCAGGCGGGCCTGTGGAAGGGGAAATACGCGGCCGTAAACCACCACGAGTATTTCGCCGAGGGCGTGCAGTCGTGGTTCGACAACAACCGCGAGAACGACCACGACCACAACCACGTCAACACGCGCGCCGAGCTGCTCGACTACGATCCGGGTCTCGCCGCGCTTTGCCGCGAGGTCTTCGGCGACACGGAGCTGAAATACACCAAGCCGCACACGCGCCTCACCGGCCACCTCGCCGGCTACAATCCCGCGGCCGCGCCGACCTTCGTCTGGCCGGAACGCTTGCAGGCAACGCGGACCCGCATCCGCGCCGCCGCGCAGGCACGCAGCGACGCCGCCAACGCCACGCCCACCCCGGCCGGAAAACCCGGCGCCGAAAAGACCGCCAACGCCGCCCGCTTCGATCCCGTCGAGCGCGACATCGAGGGCTGGAAAGTCCACATCCACCCCGCGTTGCTCGACGGCGCGCACCGCGAGGAGGGCGCCCAGGCGCTCGCCATGCTGGCGAACCACCTGCAGCGGATCAAAATCCTCGTCCCCGCCGGGCCGCTGGCGAAATTGCGGCAGGTGGAAATCTGGATCGAGCACCGCCACCCCGTGCTCAAGCCGAAGCAGTATCACCCGAGCCGGCAGTGGCTCGTCGCCAACGGCCACGACCCGCGGCTGGCGCGCAAGGTCCACATCCCGCAGGCGCGCGATCTCCTCTCGCGCGAGCAGATGCTCAAGCACCCGGCCGTCGTGCTGCACGAGCTGGCCCACGCCTATCACGACCAGGTGCTCGGCTTCGATCACCCGGAAATCATCGCCGCCTACGAGCAGGCCAAGGCCGCCGGCAATTACGAAAGCGTCCTCGCGCACACCGGGAAGAAAGTGAAGCACTACGGCCTGACCACGCGGCAGGAGTATTTCGCCGAGGGCACCGAGGCCTACTTCTACCGCAACGATTTCTACCCCTTCGTCCGCGCCGAGCTGATGGCGCACGATCCGGCGCTGTTCGCGGTGCTGGAGAATGTGTGGAGCGAATCTGGACATCCGCGTCCGGCTCCCCGGCCATGAAACTCCGGCGATTCCTTCTCGCCGTTGGCCAGCACACGTTTGCATTTCGCTGTGGCGCTCCTCTCGTCTGGGCCTTCGCTGCGATGGGGAAGGAGTCACACCCGCTTCCTCCGAAGGAAAGTTGGAGACTGAACTCGCCGCGACGCGAAAAGGTTGGCGCGTGCGGTGAAAGAGTGCGCGTTTCGGTCACGCCATACTTAGTTCCTCAAAGCTCATGAAAATCACACATGTCATCATAAAGAATTTTCGCAGCATTGAGGAGATTGAATTCAAGCCCCGCGACCTGACGACCCTCATCGGACCGAACAATGCGGGCAAATCCTCAGTGCTTCGAGCGCTAGAGATTTTCTTGAACCAGCAAGCCCCGGAACTCGACGAATGGCGAAGTGGCCATGCCGGAGAACCGATAGTCGTCGAAGTCGAATTCTCCGAGGTGAAGGAGTGGGAGCGAAATCAGCCGGGCGTTTCATCCCATGTATTCAATGGAAAGGTTCGGATTCGGGCGACATACAGTCGGACAGAAGACGGAAAACCAAAGGCGCAGATTTTGTGGGAATCGTATCGCCAAGAGGAAACTATCGAAGGGTGGGCGGAGGGCGCAAAATTCAGTGAGCTCCCGGATGCGTTGAAGACTCTAGCCAAGGATAACGGCATTGAGGTGAAGGGACAGTTTTCGAAGGCCAACCAAGAGAAACTTCGCGAGCTGGTTCGGCAGAAGCTGCCAGCTAGTATCACGCTGGGTGAAGCGAAGTGGAACTCGGACGGCTTCAGTATCCCGGCTGCCTTGCAGCAAGCCCTTCCCCAAGCTCGACTGATTCCTGCTGTTCGCAGTGCAGAGCAGGACGGCGAGCCAGGAGCGAAGACATCTTTCGGGCTACTCCTGAAGGAAATTATTCTACCTGCGGTGGCAGAGGCCAAGGAATACCAGGACCTGCGCAGTGCAGTGACGGTGCTGGAAAAGATGCTCCGTGGAGACGGAGTCGAGCAGTTGGAGGTCGTTCGAATGTTGGCGGATGACCTTAAGAAGCGGCTATCCTCACTGATTGTCGCTCAGGTCTCCATCGGAATGGAGCCACCGAACACGGAGAAACTCATCGGCGACAACACGACGCTCCGTCTCGACGACGGCACCGCGACCCGCATTGGGATGCAGGGGCACGGACTGCAGCGCGCATTGATTTTTGCCATGCTTGAGGTGCTTGCCTCACGGAATGCACGAGTTGCGGTCGGGAATGCGGGGGAATCACAGAGCCGGACTACGGTGCTGCTCTTTGAGGAGCCCGAACTGTTTATTCATCCGCACCTGATGAGGCACCTGCGATCCGCTCTGGAATCCATCTCCGGCGCAGACACTTGGCAGGTGCTTCTAACTACGCACTCTCCGTTCCTCGTAGATGTCGCGCGGGACCCTTTGTCGCTAGTTATCCATCAGCGCCCACAGGCTAAAGAGCCACCAACCGTTCGCCAGCTCTCCAAAGACCCATTCGAGGATGATGGAGCGAAAGATGAACGCGAATGGCTGCGTGCCGTTCTCGATTTCAACCCAGCAGTGTGTGAAGCGTTCTTCGCGAGGCGCGCGGTTCTGGTGGAGGGGGACACGGAAATGGCAGTCTTGGCTTGCCAGCCGGAACTGCGAAAACTCGCAGGTGTAAATGTGGATGCTGCGCGCGATGTCACCGTCGTCTCATGTGATGGGAAATGGACCATCGTCCCCATCGCTCGACTGCTCAAACTGTTTGGCGTTCCCGTCCGAGTCATTCACGACCTCGACCGGAAGGGAAAGAGTGACGCCCAGCTGCAGGAGGACAAAAGCAACGAGTTCCACGCCAACAAACGCATTTCTGACATCGTCGGAGGTGAAGCTGTCCATGCAGTGGACGACACGTTTGAGGATTTGATTTGGCCTGCAGGCACACCAGTTCCATCGAAGGACAAACCCTTCCGGGCTTGGAGACGAGTGAAGGACTTGACCGCCGGCCACGAAAACCTCGACCACGCCGCCAAACTGCGCGCTGTTGTGAAGTTTGCGTTCGAGCTCTGAGGTGCGCCGGTATCCCAGACCTTACCGAGTTCCTGACATGAAATCCGAACGCTCGATCAAATCCGAAGATGGTCGCGCAAGTCGCGGGGCTTCGGCGGGCCGCTGTGCGTCCTGCGCGAATTCATCGCGGAAAGTCGCGAGCAGCCGATGCCCTCGGCCCCACACCTTTCACCAGCCATGCGCCTATCAATCCCATTCTTGATCTTCTCCCTCGGCCTGCTCGTTGCGCCCGCCGTGCTCCGCGCCGCGGCGTCGCCCGCGTCCCGGCCCAACGTCGTCATTTTGCTCACCGACGATCAAGGCACGCTCGACGCGAACTGCTACGGCTCGACGGACCTGAAGACGCCGAACATGGACCGCCTCGCCGCCGGCGGCGTGCGTTTCACCCAGGCTTACGCGCACACGGTGTGTTGCCCGTCGAGGGCTGCTCTTTTCACCGGCCGTCATCCCCAGCGTGGGGGCGTGAAGAACTGGACGCAGGGCGACCGCCACGGGTCGGACCGCCAGAACCTGCACATGGCGCCGGAGGAGGTCACGTTGGCCGAAGCCTTGAAGTCCGCCGGCTACCGCACAGCGTTGTTCGGCAAATGGCACCTCGGCGCGCAGGTCGGCCACGGTCCGCTGGATCAGGGCTTCGACGAACACTTCGGGCACCTCAGCGGCTTCATCGACAACTACCGCCACTTTTTCCTGCACGGCCGCGGCTATCACGATCTCTACGACGGCAATACGGAAATCTTCCGGCGCGACGAATACTATCCCGATATGATGATTGATCGCGCGGTGCGGTTCATCGAGGCGAACAAGGCCGCGCCGTTCTTCATGACGGTCGCCTTTAACCTGCCCCACTATCCGATGCAGCCGACCTCGAAGTTCAAGGACGCCTACGCGGACCTCCCCATGCCGCGCCAGGCGTATGCGCGGATGATTTCTTCCGTGGACGATCACATCGGCCGCGTGCTCGACAAACTCGACGCCACCGGCCTGACCGACCGCACCATCGTCATTTTCATGAGCGACAACGGCCACTCCATCGAGACCTCCCCGGGCATCACAATGGATGATCATACCAGCGGCTATCCGCGCGGCCACTACTATCTCGCAAACGGCGGCGGCGGCAACACCGGCAAATGGATCGGCAACAAAGGCACGTTTCTCGAAGGCGGCATCCGCGTGCCCGCGATCATCCGCTATCCCGCCAAAATCCCCGCCGGTCAGGCGCGCAATCAAATCGTGACGATCATGGACTGGTTCCCGACCGTGCTCGATCTCTGCGGCGTCGCGCAGCCAGCCGCCGCGCCCCAGCTCGACGGCCACAGCATGACCCGCGTGATCGCTAACCCGCAGGCGGCCAGCGCCCATGAAGTCCTCCACTTCGCATGGGGGCGAAACTGGGCCGTCCGCCGGGGCGACTGGAAATTGATCAGCGTGACCAATCCCCGCACGAGCATGACGCGTGTTTCCCTGCACCACATGTCTGAACCGAAGCCCGAGGTGAAGGACCACGCCGAGGAGCAACCCCAAGTCGTCCGCGAACTCACCGCCCTTCACCAGGCGTGGGCCCGCAGCGTGGACTCCAAATAGCGAACCTGGCGCCGGCCGTTTCCTCCAGTCGATCCCTGTTGCTGCTCAGTCTCCAGTTCGGCCTGCTCGGCACCCTTGGGGATGCGATGGTCCGTGAGCCGTAGGTCGCCGCGCTGACTAATCGTGGCCCTCAAGGTGAATCCTCTCCGAAAACATAGAACCAGTTCCCGGGACCGCCGCCCTCTTCACGCTGAATCGTCGGCGGCTCACCGAACTGCTGCTCCCGCCTGAATACCGGCCAATGCCGCTCACCTGCCGCACTGCTGCCTTCCGTTCAACTCCCTCCATAAAATCGGGCTCCGCAATCGTGGGGCAGGACACCAACGTCCAACTATTCGCTCGGATAATTTCAGCTGTGACCTGAGGTGCCTATGTGACCAACAAATGAGCGGCACCAGCCGCACTTTCTACCTATAGCTCCGGGGACACGCCACCCCTAGCGTTCGCTAGGAATCGGTCGCTAATCCGTCACTACATCGCTACTGAACCACCACTTCGCCACTACTCGACCACTACTCGACCACTACTCAATTTGATCGTGAAAGGCGGCGTTGACCCGAATGACCAGTGCGCGCGCAGAAAAGCGCCGCAGACCACAGAAAAGACCCTGCACGGGCCGCCTGAAAACAGGCGCGCCGGGAGCGCCCGGTCAGTTGCGCAAATGTTCGCTCAGGCGGTTTCGTTCGGCGGCCAGAAGCTGCGCATGAGGATCAAGCTCGGAGAGGAATAGTTCGAGTCGCGTGTCCAGCGCGCGACGGAGGGTCGGCGTGCCGAGGTAACTGGGTGCGCGGTGCTCGAACCATGCGACCGTGAAACGTGCTTTTCTGTCCGCGTATTCGGCGAGACGCCGGTAGTGCGTGCCGCCGCGCCAGCCCCAGTCTGCCGCGGCTGTTTCGCTCCATTCTACGATCTGCACGGCGAGGGTCGTTTTCGTGGCTTGGGCGCGCAGAGAAGGCAGCGCGTCGAGAAAGCGGCCGTCCGCGGCGTGGTGGCGTTTGCTCTTTGCTTGCAGCCGCGTGAAGAACGAGCGCCACCACCACATCGGATCCACGCGGGCCATGCGCGCGGGAATCGCACCGCTCGCGGCGTCGGCGAAGAAATCGTCGGCAATGCCGTGACGCGGATACGCCTTCCAATAGGCGCGCGCCACAGCGCGTTGATCGTTTTCAACGGCGGCGGCATTTCGTCGGCGATGGTCGAAAAACTCAGCCTGCATGCGGCAGACCTCGGCGGGCAGCGTAAATTCGCTCCACGACGAGTCGTGAGGGCACTCGGCGCGGTATCCGGAAAAATGACGCCACTGCGCCGCTTCAATTGCGCCGCGCAACTCGACATAGGTTCGACCGCAAACGCGGTCAAAGGCCGGTTCCACGACGCGTTCGCGACGCATCCGCAACTCCAGCGGGCGTGGGCCCAGTTGCCGCGCGCAAATTTCACGGCTGATCGCAGCGACGAACGGGGCAGCGAGTTCCGGCTCGGCGCCGAAGCATCGCGGTAGCGGCACCGCGTCGAACGCCCGGCTCACGCGCCAGTCCGTCAGGACTTGCGCCCACGAATCGAAGCCGGTGGGAAGCGTGAGTTGCAACGGGCCGTATTGTATCACGACAGGCAACCGCGCCTGGGAAGTCTGGCTTGGGCCGGCACCGGGAACAAGGTCGCGCCAGACTCCGCTGCGCTCCGCCCGGCGCGACCCTGTTCCTTCGACGGCCGGAGAGTGCCCGGAACGACTGCGGGAGATCGGGGCCGGACCGCTGCGCTCGCGACCGCTCCGCCTGCGGCTCCGTCGGTCGCGTCCTGCCCCGACCACCCGTGGCTCGTCCGGTTGGCGGGCGCAGCCGCGGGTGGCTACGGTGAGACGGGCGGCATGAGCCGCGAAGCGGGCGAAAACCGCCCGCACAAGACAGCGTGCTTCGATCAAGTGTTCGGAAGCGGAGGGATAAGGTCGTGGCCCTCTTGGAAAATTCGAGCGCCGTTTTGCGGTGAAGGGCCGCGTTTGTGGAGTTGGGCGGGGCTCGGATGGTGTCGGCGGACCTCCGCGCATCGGATTCCGATGCTTTGCTGCGCCCCGTCCCGCGTCGGGCGCGGGCGGGGCTGACTGGGGCTGACGCCGCCCCAGCCCCGCCGGTGATCGCCGGTGCAGATCGGCGCAGCGCACATTCGTCGCCGCAAATGTGCGCTGCGGCGGCTGGATTCGCGAAACCGCCTGATTCATGCTGGTTGAAACAGCGACGCTCACCGACGATGAACCTGCCTGACCATAGCGAGAGATCGGTGTTGCCGCCTACGTCCGCTCGATTGTCGGTCGCAAAACGGATTTCGGCCGACGGTTTCACGGGCGGGATGCCCGTTGACCCAAAGGCATTTTCCGCTAGCTTTGCCGAGGTGAAACTGCGCCATCTCAGGACCAAGCTTTCCCGGCTCAACCTGACCAAGGCTGACCGGGAAGTGACTGCCTTGAAGGAGCAGTTCCGCAAGGACGACTTGGCTTTGGCGACCGACGGGCGGCACGACGAGATCGCGCTGCGCAACCGTCGGCTGATGGGGTTGAAAGACGGAGCGCGCACGCGCTTGGTCGGCTTTGGCGGAGTTCGTTTCGAGTGACGCCGGCGCGACCCCAAACGGCACCCCACGACTATCGCGTCATTTTCGAGCGACAGCCGGCGCCCACCGTGGTGGGCGGGCAGGCGGTCAATTTGTGGGCGATCAACTATCTGATGCACGTCGTGCCGAAGGAAACCCTTGTCAGCAAGGACCTCGATGTCGTCGCGAGCAAAGAAGCGCTGGCGAATCTGAAGGCGATTCCCGGTTGGATATTTCAACCTCGGCAAACACGGAACTGGATGGACTCGCGCCTCGGCGCCTTGCGCAGCGTCACGCCCGATGGGCGCCCGCTGCTGGTCGAAATCCTGCACAGCGTGCATGGCCTCGACAATTCGGACCTCGAAGCGGCGGCCTACCTCGAATCGGAGGGCGTCGTTTACCGGGTGCTCGACCCAGTCGCGATGCTGAAGGCCAAGGCGGCGAACGTGCGGGACATCGATCAGGTTGGCCCGCCTATACGGCAGGACCGGGCGCATCTCCAGTTGGTGGCCCGCTGTGTGCCGGAGTTTCTGCACGACGTGCATCGGAACGCGACAGCAGACGGGACTCGGGAAAAGGAAGCGCTCGCGGTGATCAGCCGCGCCTTCAAGACCCTGCAAAGCGAGAAAACCGCGGAGACGTTGCAGGCCGAAGGTATCGCTCCGTCGTCGTTGATTCCGGCCGAGTTCAAAGAGTCGCCTCTGCTGCGCGTTCGCAGGGCGTGCACTTGGCAATTTCCGCGGCTCGAAAGACCGGCGATCAAATTGCACATGCCCGCATCCGACTACCTCGGTGAATCAACCGGCTCCGCGGCAGTCGCAGGGGCCGAGAATGGGTATGTAGCCCAGGCCGGCGATTTCCGCGGCCACGCTCCCTGCGCCATGACGCTTTTGGATCCGACGCGATTCGACGGGATGACCGAAGCGGAGATTTTGCGGCGCATCGGTGCCCTCCTCGCTACGGCGATCATGCGCAGCGGGCATTTGCGCGCGAAGCAAGAAGGGGAGCGCCCGGCTCGAGGCGATCGACCCGCGCCACGGGTGGAAGCGCATCAACTCATCGCCGATCCGCTGGAAAGAAAGATCGCGGATTATCTGCGGATCACCGGCGCAGCCGGCCCGGCGGAGTTGAAGCGGGCGTTGGGCGTGCGCGGACGGACGCTCTCCCGCGCACTGGCGCGGCTACGGAGCGGCGGGTTGTGCGAAGTCGCCGGGCGGACACGGGCGGCGCGTTATCGACTGCGGCGGGATTTCACCCAGAACTGATCGTCGCCGATAGGGTCGCAAAATTGTCCGGTGCGCTAAATGGCGAAAACTGACACAAACCCGACATACCTGCCATAACGCGGTCAGCCCGACGCGACCGGGAGGGCGTTATCGGTTGATGGCCGCGAACTGGAGTCGCTGCTCATCGTGGGGCAGTTCAGCGAGCGCTTTCATGCGGTTGAGCCCGTAGCGGCGCATGTCCTCGGCCTTCGTCAGATCGAGGAGCTTTCCTTGGATGTCCTCCGCGAGCTGAAGCAGTTTTAGATGATGGGTGATCGAGCCGGGCGACAGCCCTTCCTCGGCGGCGAGTTTCAGTTGATTGAGCCCGCGTTCGGTGTCGAGGCGACGGCGCCACGCGCGGGCGCGATGTATCGGATGGAGCATCGGTGGTGCTTCCGGTTCAGGCGCTGCGGCGCGACGCGCTATGCCGAGTTCGCAGGGGAACGGGGCGAGCAGCGTGACCGGTTTTGCCGCGCCCGAAGCCGGCGCGAGCGAGATTTCGAGCGTCAGCACGAGCGGCCGAGTGGGCGCGGCGGAGTCGGCGCGCTGCACACGCTCCTCGATGACGAGGCGCTCCGCCATGCCTTCGACCAAGCGATTGACGCGGAGCTTGAGGCGCAAATCGAGGAGCCGCACACCCGCGGCGAGTTTGCCCGCGGGGCGCGAGGACGGACGCACCTCGACGCTTTCGAGGAACAGCATCACGAGATCGCGCTGCTCGTTGGGCGAGAGGCTCGGCAGCAGATCGCTGAACTTTTGCAGCGCCTGGCTGACGCGGGCGGTTTCAATGTCGCCTTCCTCGCACGCGGCGAGTTCGAGGCGGACTTGTTCGCGCTCGACGATGAGTCGCTGTTTGTCGGCGCTGAGCGCCTCGGCTTGCTCGCGCAGCACGTCGTCAAGCGCGGTGGCGTGGCCGAGGACCAGCACGCGGGCGCAGTTGCGGAGTTGCTCGGCGATGCTGGCGAGTTCGCATTCGAGGGCGGTGAGCCGGGCGCGGAGTGGAGCCCGGTCTGTTTGACGTAGCTCCTTGGCGCGAGCGGTCGTGGCGGCAAGCGCATCGGGATGCTGGCTGCACGCGCCCAGAAACCCGACCACCGCCGTTTCGAGCGCGGTCGCGGAGACATGACGCACCGGGCACTTCGCGTCGGTGCGCTCCTTGTGAGCGTAGCCGCACGTGTAGTAGCGGTAGGGCTTGCCCTCAGGGTCGAGTTTGCCGCTGGCGTTGGGGATCATCGCCCGACCGCAGCAGCCGCAGAACGCCACGGCCTTCAGCAGATGAAAGTGTTTGTCGCGGTCACGGAAGCGTCGCGGTGCCGGCAGCGCCGCCGGCCGGGTCGCGGCGTTGG
>JBILLY010000529.1:0-4087 GCA_044375835.1 Opitutaceae bacterium | reverse complement strand
CGCGTGCTGGCCGGGAAATTCTTTGCCGTTCATGCGCACCCGGCCGGCATAAAGCGGACGCGTGATCAAGCGCCGCACGATGTCGGAGCGGAAGCGCTTTTCTCCCACGTTTTGTTTGTCGCCGCTGCGCCGGTTGAAAATCCGCGCCCGTGTGCGGAGACCTTCGGCGTTGAGCGTATTCGCGATTTCGGTGAGCGACGTGAGCCCGGCGGCCATTTCAAAGATGCGGCGCAGGGTGGCGGCTTCGGTGGGGTGCGGGCTCAGGCCTTGGAGCGTTTCATCGTAGACGTAGCCGAAAGGGACCTGTCCGCCCGTCCAAAAACCGCGCTTCGCCTGCTCGTTGAGTTTGATGCGGATTTTCTCGGCCGTGTTCAGCCGCTCGTATTCCGCCACACTCATCATGAGGTTGTTTTTCAGGCGACCGGACGGAGTTTCGTCGGAGAGGTCCTCGGTGGGACTGACCAGCCGGCAGCCGTGTTGCTGGAGAAACGAACGAAACGGTCCCCATTCGTCGGTGCTGCGCAGCACTCGCTCGAGTTTGAAGATCAGGACGATCTTGATTTCGCCGGCCGCGATTTGGCGCATGAGCGCGCGGACGCCGGGACGGTTCATCGAACCGCCCGAGTAGGCCGGGTCGGAGAAGCATGCGATTTCGAACCAGCCGTCGCTGGCGTGTTTCGCGATGAAATCGCGACAGACGGCGGCTTGGCTCTCGCAGGAATCGAAGCGCCCCCCGACCTGATTGGCGGTGGATACACGGCTGTAGATGGCAACGGGCACCGTGCAGGCACGGCTCCGCGACAAACCCGACTGGATCGCAGGCATGGAAGAATCCTTGGTTAAGAGTGACCGGGGGAGTCCCAACAAGGCCTCTACCCCGACGTGTTTCTGATCTGCGGACATTATCGCAGATCCGGCGAAAAACTCACGCGCAGAAATTTAACGGCCCGTTGAAGGAGCTGCTTTCCGGGAGCGTTTTGGCCCTTCGCCGAAAGCTCAAAACGAGAACTAGTTTCGGAGGCGTTAAAACGCCGGTCCCGTTTGTCCAAGGGATTCAGCGACCTGCAAAAAATTAATCCCACACCAAGCGGTTCTTGATACGGGAAAAATGGCGGAGAGGGTGGGATTCGAACCCACGGTGCCTTTCGACACTCCGCATTTCGAGTGCGGTGCGATAGACCACTCTGCCACCTCTCCGGTGCAGGACGCGCGACCGTAGGCCGCACGGTTCAAAACGGAAGCAGAAAATCGTCGCGTGCCGTCGCGCGCGCCATTTTCCCGCCCCGGTCGCCGTCGGTTCACCCGCTCCGCGGCTCCGGCCCCGGCTCAGACATTGTCGTCCTCGCCGCCGCGACCCTTGCCGCCGTTCGCGGGCAGGTGGTGCGGGAAGAAGAAATAGTAGTTCATCAGCCACCAACTGCGCGACGACCGGTAGAACAGCATCGGAAATCCGATCGCGCCCGCGCCGGCCAAAATCGCCGCGGTCGTGTCGCCGAGCACCTTGAAATACCACAGGAGCAGCACCGGCAGCAGAAAACCAACCAGCGTCACACCGTAGTTGAGCGACATCGAACCGAGGAAGAAACCCTCGTCGTTCCCGCGCTCGAACGCGAAACGGCACTGCAGGCACTCCGGGTTGATTTTGAACAGCGACCCTTCCTTGAAGAGCGTCGGCGCCCCGCAGTTGGGGCAGCGATGGGAGAGGCCTCGGGCGACGATCTGACCGCGGGTGACGTGCATAAAAAAGGGCGCGCCACTCAAGGAGCGGCGCGCCCGGAAAACAATCCTGCGCTGCGGATCAGGAGCCGAGTTGGTAACGCGAGAAGCGGCGGATGACGATGTTCTCGCCGATCTTCGCGATCTGGTCGGACAGCAGGTCCTTGATCGACTTCTCGTTCAGCTTCACGAACGGCTGATCCAGCAGGCACACGGTCGAGTAGTAGTTCTCGAGTTTGCCATCGACGATCTTCTGCACGACCGCGGGCGGCTTGCCGGCGACGGCGGCCGACGCGATCTCGCGCTCCTTGGCCAGATCGGCCTCGGGCACTTGGTCGCGTGACACGTAGAGCGGATTCGCCGCGGCGATCTGGAGGCAGAGGTCCTTCACGAAGGCCTTGAACGCGTCGTTGCGCGCGACGAAGTCCGTCTCGCAGTTGACCTCGATCAGCACACCGACTTTGCCGCCGACGTGGATGTAGCTCTCGATGATGCCTTCCTTGGTCGTGCGGGTGGAGAGCTTGTCGAGTTTGCTGCCGAGCTTCTTGCGCAGGATCGTCGTGGCCGCCTCGATGTCGCCGTTGGCCTCGGTGAGGGCTTTTTTGCACTCGAGCAGGCCGGCGCCGGTCTTCTGGCGCAGATCCGACACGGTTTGGGCGGAGATGGGAGTGGTGCTCATGGATGGAGGGATTCTCGGTTCGCGGGACCGGCTTACTCGGCCTTGACGGCCGGGCGCTTGGCGCGGATCGGCTTCTTTTTGAGCGCGGCGGCCGGGGCGGCCTCGACTTCGCCTTCGACGACAGCGGCGACATCGGCGGGAAGTTCGACCTTCGAGAGATCGACTTCGCCGGCGGCGGCCGGGGCGGCGACAGCGGCAGTCTCGACGCCGGCGGTGACACCCTTGAGATCGGCGGCGCCCCGCTGCGCGCGACGCGTGTCACGCTGGGCCAAACCGCTCTGGATCGCGGCCGTCACGGCCTCGACGATGATGCGGATCGACTTCACGGCGTCGTCGTTGCCCGGGATCGGGTGCGAGACGGTGGAGGGATCGGAATTCGTGTCGACGATGCCGACGCAGGGAATGCCGGCGCGGGAGGCTTCGGCGACCGCGATCTTGTGGTGATTGACGTCGACGACAAACATCGCGGTGGGCAGGCCGCCCATGTCCGAGATGCCGGCGAAATTCTTCTGCATGCGGGTCATCTCGCGCTTGATCGCGGACTCTTCCTTGCGGGGCAGCTTGGACATCTCGCCGCTCGTCTCCATCGCCTGGTATTTTTTGAACTTGGCGATGGATTTCTTGACGGTCTCGTAGTTGGTCAGAGTGCCGCCGAGCCAACGGTCGACGCACACCGGCATGTTGGTCGCGGCCGCGGCTTCCTTCACGATTTCCTTGGCTTGGCGCTTGGTGCCGACGAAGAGGACGTTGCCGCCGTTGGCCACGGTGTCTTCGAGGAAGGTGCAGGCCTTGACGAGCGCCTCGTGCGTCTTGCCGAGATCGATGATCGTCACGCCTTGGCGGTGATCGAAAATGAAGGGCTTCGAACGCGGGTTCCAGCGCTTGGTCTGGTGACCGAAGTGGACGCCGGCGTCGAGGAGGTCTTTGGGAGTTACGCTGATGCTCATGGTGATCTGATGTATCTTACGAGACACAGGCCGGCCGAAGGGCCGCCTTGCGATCGATGGATGCTGATGGTTTTGGTTTTAGTGATGCTGTCCTGACAAAGAGCCGGCGAACACACCGGGCCGTGGCGCGACAGGCAAGCGCGAATTCCGCGTGCCCCCGGAATTTCCGCGCGCCCGGGCGCGGCCGGCCGAATCCGTTAAGTGGTGACGCCGCAAATTTGCGCTTGCCGAGCGCGGGCCGTTTGCGGAACTTGCGCGCTTGCGTCAGTGGATGCCCGCTTGGTTGCGGGTGCCCACCATGACTGGCCCCGGCACTCCGCCGGGGTTGGAACGGTGACGCCGGCTCAATCCGATTGCCAGTCGGGCGGGGCGGGCGGCACGGAGCCCGCAAGGGGTCCCTACAGTCGTGAACTCAACCATCAAACCATGTCCACTACAGTCGTTAAGCCCACCATCATCGCCGAATACAAGACCCACGATAAGGATACCGGTTCGTCCGAAGTCCAGGTCGCGCTCCTCACCGCTCGCATCAATCACTTGACCGAGCACCTGCGCACGCACCGCAAGGATTTCCACTCGCGCCGCGGCCTCCTCCAGATGGCCTCCCGTCGTCGCAAGCTCCTCGATTATCTCAAGCGGCACAACCTGCCGAAGTATAACGAGCTCCTGCAGAAGCTGAACCTCCGCAAGTAACCCTTTCGTCCAACGGGCGACCCGATCCGCGGGTCGCCCGTTGTCGTTTCCG
>JBILLY010000617.1:0-3706 GCA_044375835.1 Opitutaceae bacterium | reverse complement strand
GCCTGAGCGCCGCCGCCGTCGCCGGGGTGCGGTCCGTCCCGGCCCGGACGGGCGGGGCTGGCGCAGGCCGCGGGGCGCGACGCCCGCGCGATGTCAAACCTGGTAGGTCTGGAGCGGCGTCGGATCGAACACATTGGCCGACGGCAGCTGGGCTTTCAGCTGTGCGGCGAACCACGCCCGGGCAGGCGCCTCGCCGTGGGTGAGCACGATGCTGCGAGCCCCGGTCTGGACGGCGAATTCGAGCAGTTCCTCGCGGTCGGCGTGACCGCTGAGTTCGAACCGCTCGACGCGGGCCTTGAGTTTGCACTTCACGTTGATCGCCTTGAAGAGGAAGTCTTCGCCGGGGCGCGTCGCCAGCAACTGGCCGCCGGGAGTGTCCGGATCGCAGTAGCCGACAAAACCGATGGTGTTGCGGGCGTGGCCGGCCATGCCGGAGGCAAGCACGTAGCTCGGGGTGCGCTCGACCATCATGCCGGAGCTCACGATGTAGATGGCTCCCTGCGCGGGCGCGTCGCCGGGCACGAGTTTGCGCGGCGTGGGTTTCACCTGGAGATCCTTGAGGATGTTGCGGCTGAACTGCACGTGCTTGGTCTTGCGCGAGATCTCGTCGAAATAGTCGGCCAAGTCGACCCCGAGGCCGCCGGTGTAGATGGGGCAGGGGACGAGTTTGCCGAATTTCCGGGCGTCGTGCAGAATCGAGAAAATCTCCTGCATGCGGCCGAGCGCGAAGACGGGCAGCAGCATCGTGCCGCCGCGCTGGATGGTGTCGTTGATCGTGCCGACGAGGCGGTTGACCTCGTTGAGGCGCTCCTTGCCCGCGGGGCGCTCGGTGATGCCGCGCGTCGTCTCCATGATGAGCGTGTCGAAGTGCCCGGCGGGAAACTTCGCCCCGGCCAGCGTGCGCTGGTTTTCGAACAGGACGTCGCCGGTGATGAAGATCTGCCGGTGTTTGTGGTGGATCTCGACGGCGGCGGCGCCCGCGACGTGGCCGGCCGGATGGAAGATGATCTCGATCTCGTCCTTGGCGCCGCGGAAGTGCTTCGCGTGGCCGAAGGGGAGGCCGGTGATGCGTTTGCCGCAGCGGTCGATCTCGTCGTGGGTGAAAAGCGGGTAGTCGGGGATGTTGTCCTCCTCCTTTTGGCGGAGCATCACGTTGGCGGAATTGTGCAGCATGCGCTCGATCAGCATGCGGCTGGAGGTCGTCATGATCACCGGGGTGTTCGGATGCTCGCGCATGGCCACCGGCAGGCTGCCGATATGGTCGAGGTGGCAGTGCGTGATGATGATGAGATCGAGGGCGACGCCGCGGAGCGGCCGGAAATCCGGCGTGGCGACGCGGCCCACCTGCTTGGGGTGGAGCCCGCTGTCGACGAGGATGTTGATGTCGCCGAGTTGGATGAACAGCGAGTTGGCGCCGATGCCGCCGTCGCGGTTCAGGTCAGTTAACTTCATTACCGCGCAGTAAGAACCATTCGCCCGGCGGAGAACCAGAACGAAAATCTCAGCCGCGTGGAATCGTCATCTCGAACGGCGGCAAAAGCACGTGCACCGGGCTGCCGGCGTCATCGACGCCGTGGAAGGAGCCGTGGGCCCGCGCGTCGAGACCGGTGACGTGATAGCTGTTGTAGGAGAACTGCTCGCCCGGCGCCAGCCGCGGGGACTCCCCGACGATGCCCTCGCCCTCGATCACGAGGCGGGTGCCGTCGGCGTGCTCGACGATCCATTTGCGGCCGAACAGGGTCACGGCGCGGTCGGAGGCGTTGCGCAGCGTGACGAAATAGACGAAGGCGTGCGGCTTGTCCGCGGGCAGACTGGCTCCGCCGTGGTGATGGCAGAGCTTGTCGAGGTGCGCGGTCAAGCCGGGCAGTTCGCGGGAAATGGGCACGCGGGCAGGGAAGCCGAAAAGCGAAATTCCGAAAGCGGGAAATTTCCTCTTTTCGCGTGGAGCGAATCACCTTTGATCGCGGGACATGGCAAAATACGCGCTTCTCTCCGTCTCCGACAAAACCGGCCTGGTGCCCTTCGCCACGCGCCTCGTGCGGGAGCACGGATTCACCCTGCTTTCCACGGGCGGGACCGCCAAGCTGCTCGCCGACCAGGGACTGCCGGTCACGGAGGTGAGCCAGCACACGGGATTCCCGGAAATCATGGAAGGGCGCGTGAAGACCCTGCACCCGAAGGTCCACGGCGGGCTGCTGTGCCGGCGCGACAAACCCGACCATCTCGCGCAGGCGGCGCAGAACCAGATCGCGCTGATCGATCTCGTGGTGGTGAACCTCTATCCCTTCGAGCAGACGGTGGCGAAGCCGGGCGTCCACTTCGAGGATGCGATCGAGAACATCGATATCGGCGGTCCGTCGATGCTGCGCAGCGCGGCGAAGAACCACGAGAGCGTGACGGTCGTGTGCGACCCGGCCGATTACGACGCGGTGCTCGCGGCGCTGGCCGGCGAAGGCACCGGCGCGGCCGCGCTGCACGAACTGCGCCGCAGGCTGGCGCTGAAGGTCTTCCAACGCACGGCGAGCTACGACGCGGCGATCGCGCGCTACCTCGAATCGCAGGCGATGGAGCCCGACCTCGAGGCGATGAGCGGATTCCCGGCGACGCTCACCCTCGGCTACAAGAAAGCCCAGGCGCTGCGCTACGGCGAGAACCCGCACCAGAAGGCGGCGCTCTACGGCACGTTTCACGAGCACTACACCCAGCTGCAGGGCAAGGAACTCTCGTATAACAACATTCTGGATATCACGTCGGCTACCTACCTGATCGGGGAGTTCGAACGGCCCACCGTCGCGATCCTCAAGCATACCAACCCCTGCGGCGTCGCCTCGGCCGACTCGCTGATCGAAGCGTGGGACAAGGCCTACGCGACGGACCGGCAGGCGCCGTTCGGCGGCATCATCGTCGTGAACCAGACGCTCGACGCGGCGCTGGCCAAAGCGATCGCCGAGATTTTCACCGAAGTGATAATCGCACCGCGCTTCAGCGACGAGGCCATGGCGATTTTCGCCAAAAAGAAGAACCTGCGCCTGATGGTCGCCAAGGGCGGCATCGGGGCCGACGCGCTGCAGGAAGTGCGCTCCGTCGTCGGCGGTCTGCTCGTGCAGGACCGCGACCGCACGCTCGGCGACGTGCGCGAGTTCAAGGTTGTGACGAAGCGTCAGCCCACGGCGGAGGAATGGGCGGCGATGATGTTCGGCTGGAAAGTCGGCAAGCACGTGAAGTCCAATTCCATCGTGTATTGCCGCGGCGAGCAGACCCTGGGCGTCGGTGCGGGCCAGATGGCGCGCGTGGACAGTTCGCGCATCGCGGTGTGGAAGGCCGGCGAGGCGGGCCTCGACCTGAAGGGCTCGGTGGTCGCGAGCGAAGCGTTGTTTCCGTTTCCGGACGGCCTGCTGGCGGCGGCGGACGCCGGCGCGACCGCGGCGATCCAGCCCGGCGGCGCGATCCGCGACCCCGAAGTGATCGCCGCCGCGGACGCGCGCGGCATGGCGATGGTCTTCACTGGAATCAGGCATTTCAAACACTAGGACAAGGTCGTAGCCACTTGCCTGGCTTTCAGGTAGCGCCCGGCCTCCGGACGGGCGGAGCGAAGCTCTCAGGCGCTCGCGCGGCGGTCCGTCCGGAGGCTGGAGCCTACCCAAATGCTGGGAATAGCATGCCAGATTGCCACGATCAGGGCTGACATCGTTGTGATCATTTTCCA
>JBILLY010000616.1:0-3712 GCA_044375835.1 Opitutaceae bacterium | reverse complement strand
CCGGAGGGCGGGTCGCTCCGCCCCGCCCTTCTTATCGCCGCGCCCGCCGCACCGCCGCCGCCCACCCCGCCATGCCCTCCCGCCCGCGCCACCTTGGCTTCGCCGCGCTCCTCCTCCACGTCGTCGGCCTCGCGCTCGCGTCGGCCGGCGCCGCCGCTCCCCTCGCCCCGACACTCCTGCCCGTCCCGGAAAAACTCGTCGTCCTCACCTTCGACGACTCCTCCGCCTCGCACCACGCCGTCGCCCGCCCCGTGCTGAAACGCCACGGCTTCGGCGCCACGTTTTTCATCACCGAGGGCTTCACGTTCAAAACCAACAAGCGCGACTACCTCACGTGGGAGCAGATCGCCGAGTTGCACCGCGACGGCTTCGAGATCGGCAACCACTCGCGCGATCACCTCGGCATCACGGAGAAAACCGTCCCGCGCCTCGCCGAGCAGCTCGCCGCCATCGCCGACCGCTGCCGCGAGCACGGCATCCCCGCCCCGGTGAGCTTCGCGTGGCCCGGCAATAAATTCCACGTCTCCGCCCTCCCGATCCTCGCCGCCGCCGGCATCCGCTTCGCCCGCCGCGGCGGCGAACCCGAGGTGCCCTACGCCGTCGGCGGCGGCGTCGCCTACGAGCCCCACGTCGACCACCCGCTGCTCATCCCCACGACCGGTGATGCCCGCCCCACCTGGTCGCTCGACGACGTGAAGAAAGCCGTCGCCCGCGGCGGTCCCGGCAAAGTCATCGTCCTCCAGTTCCACGGCGTCCCCGACGGCGAGCACCCTTGGGTCAACACCCCGCGCGAACGCTTCGAGGACTACATGGCTTGGCTCGCCGCGGAAGAATTCACCGTCATCGCGATGCGCGACCTCGCCCGCTACGTCGACCCCGCCGTCGTCCCCGCCGATCCCCTCGCGATCATGGCGCGGCGCCGGGCCGCCGCCCCCTCGGCACCATAAGCCGGTCGCCGCCGCGCCGCCCGCCCCGCGGAGTTCACCCCTGCGCCGCGGTTATCCCCGCGCCGGTCTCCGGTGCCAGCCGCAAAAGGTAGCCTTCCCCCGCGCGGAGCTGCAGCCAATCCGCCCCCGCGCCGCGCGCTTCCAGCTTGCGCCGCAGCCGCCACAACAGGGACCCGAACGCGTGCGAACTCATGCGCGGACCGTCCTGCACCCGCGCCAAGAGCAACTCCCGGCGCAGCGGCCGACCCGCCTGCTGCACCAGGACCGCCAGCACCTGCTGCTCGAGGTCCGTCAGCGCGACCGCCGCGCCGTTCGCGTCCACCGCCGCTCCGTCCGGGCTGATCGCGAGCGCCCCGACGCGCACCGCCGCGGCGCCCTCGTCCCGCCCGGGCTCCGCCTGCAGCAACGCCTGCAGATCTTTCATCCACCGCGCCGGCGCCGCGGCCCGTTCCACGACCAGATGGCGGCCCGCCTCGCGCAGCGGTTTGCCGCCGCGCCCGCCCGGCGCCAACAGCACGACCGGCTGCGTAAACCCACGCCGCCGCATCTCGCCCACCAACGCCCGCGCGTCCGGTTCGCCGCCCACCCGGCCCGCGACCACACCGGCCGGCCGCCGCGCCGCAAGCAGCGCCCACGCCGCGTCCGCCTCCGCGCACTCGACCACGTCGAGCCGCCCAGCCCGCAGCGCGCAGTGCACGACCAAGCGGGTCGCTGCGTCGGCCTCGACGAGCAAAATCAGGGGCGGCGGGAGCATCCCGCACCGACCATGGCCGTCGCCGCCGCCTCCGCCACGCCATTTTCTCCCGCCCCGTCCGGCAAGACTGTCCGTCGCCCGCGCCGGAAACTCGTGGTTGACCCCCGCCGGTCGAACTCATCGGCTGCCCGTTCTCCTCCGCACTCATGAGCCTCCAAATCAAACCCGCCAACTCCTGCGCCTTCGACCAGATCTCCCTCGGCGAAGTCATGCTCCGCCTCGACCCGGGCGAGGGCCGCATCCGCACCGCCCGCGAATTCAAAGTCTGGGAAGGCGGCGGCGAATACAACACGTCCCGCGGCCTCCGCAAATGCTTCGGCTACAAGACCGCCGTCGTCACCGCCTTCGTCGACAACGAGGTCGGCCACCTCGTCGAGGACTTCATCATGCAGGGCGGCGTCGCCACCGACTTCATCAAGTGGCGCGACGACGACGGCATCGGTCGCACCGTCCGCAACGGCCTCAACTTCACCGAGCGCGGCTTCGGCATCCGCGGCGCCGTCGGCAACCCCGACCGCGGCAACACCGCCGCCTCCCAGCTCAAGCCCGGCGACATCGATTGGGACCATATCTTCGGCAAACTCGGCGTCCGCTGGTTCCACACCGGCGGCATCTTCGCCGCCCTCTCCGCCTCCACCGCCGAACTCACCGTCGAAGCCGTCAAAGCCGCCAACAAACACGGCACCATCGTCAGCTACGACCTCAACTACCGCCCCTCGCTCTGGAAAACCATCGGCGGCCTCAAGAAGGCCCAGGAGGTCAACCGCGAGATCGCCAAGTATGTCGACGTGATGATCGGCAACGAGGAGGACTTCACCGCCTCGCTCGGCTTCGCCGTCAAGGGCCAGGAAACCCTCGGCCACATCGAGACCGATGCCTTCAAGGCCATGATCGAGACCGCCGTGAAGGAGTTCCCCAACTTCAAGGTCGCCGCCACCACCCTCCGCCACGTCATCACCGCCACCAAGAACGACTGGAGCGCCATCCTCTGGCACGAGGGCACGTTCCACGAGAGCAAGGCCTATCCCGGCCTCGAGATCCTCGACCGCGTCGGCGGCGGCGACTCGTTCGCCTCCGGCGTGCAGTTCGGCTTCATGGAGTTCAACGACCCCAAGAAAGCCGTCGAATACGGCGCCGCCCACGGCGCGCTCGCCTCGACGACCCCCGGCGACACCTCGATGGCGACCCGCAAGGAAGTCGAAAAGACGATCGGCGGCGGCGGCGCCCGCGTCGTCCGCTGAGGTCGATCCGCGCTCCGGGCACCCCGCGGTGCCCGCTCCTCCCTCCGGCCCGGGCTTCGTGCCCGGGCTTTTTTTTGCCGGCGTGCCGCGTCGCCGTCCGTGCCCGCGGCTCACCCGCGGCGCACGCGATCCGCATTGCCGCCCGCCGGCCCCCGCGCAGCGTGCTCCCTCTTCATGGCCCGTATCGACCTCATCGTCACCCATCCCGGCAGCGCCCACAAAGACGAGTTCCTCGCCTGCGCCGTCCTCCTCGCGGTGCACCCCGTGCCGCTCGAGCGCCGCGAGCCCACGCCCGCCGATCTCGGCGCACCCGCCGTCGCGGTCGTCGATGTCGGCCATCGCCACGAACCGGAACTCCACAACTTCGACCACCACCAGCTGCCCAAGGACCACCCGCCCACCTGCGCGCTCTCGCTCGTGCTCGGCCACCTCGGGCTCTACGACGACGCCCGGCGTTTCTGCGACTGGCTCGAGACCGCCGAGTGGTTCGATTGCCGCGGCCCGCTCGCCACCGCGCAATGGCTCGGCGTCGACCCTGCCGTCCTGCCCCGGCTGAATTCGCCGGTCGACCTCACCGTCCTGCGCCGCTTCGCCCTCGCCGCCCGCCTCGCCCCCGGCGACCCGCTCTGGGAACTCCTGCGGATGATCGGCACGGACCTGCTCGACTACCTCCGCACCCTCCGCGCCCGGCTCGATTTCATCGCCGCGCACGCCGAGATCTGGACGGTCGATCTGGCGGGAGAACCCGCGGAAATCCTGTTTCTCCCCCG
>JBILLY010000615.1:0-3714 GCA_044375835.1 Opitutaceae bacterium | reverse complement strand
CCGTGACGGCGCCGGTGGCGGAGACGACCGCGGGAGCGGCCCGAGGTGCGGGTCGCGCGGGAGCGACGGGCCGGGCTCAGCTCTGCGGTTTGAGCGTCTCGAGCAGTTGCAGAAAAAGCGGGTGCTCTTTCAGCGGTTCGAGGTCGGGGTCCTGCTGCATCCAGTCGAAATCGTTGTAACCGAGCTTCACGGCCTCGCCGAGGGCGCGTAGGGCGTCGGTCTTGCGCTTGGAGAGCGCGAGGCTGCAGGCGAGGTTGTAGTGGGCCGTCGCGTTGCCGGGTTGGAGGCGGACGAGTTTGCGGTCCATGCGCAGGCCGTCGGCGATCCGGCCTTGGCGGGTGTAGAGGCCGCCGAGGATTTCCACGACCTGCACGTAGCCGGCGTCGCGGCGCAGGATCGACTCGAAGAAAAGGATCTCGAATTCCGGGTCCGATTTTTTCTCTTTGGGCATCGCGGAGACGGGAAGCGGTCTCAGCCCCGGCGCGGGCAAGTGCCGGTCTGGCGGAAGGCGTTGCACTGGGCGCTCACTTGCAGGCGCTGCGTCACGGGGGTGAGGCCGAGCTTCGAGGAGACGGTGTTGCCATACCAGGCCATGAACGGGGCGCTGATCTCGAAAATCTTGTCGCAGTCGAGGCACACGACCTGAGCGACCTGGGTGTCGTCGCCGCCGCGGTTGGGGTGGTAGAATTTTTCGCCGGAGCCGATGTCGACCTCGCGGAGGAGAGCGCTCTCAGTGAGGATCGGCAGCGTGCGGTAGACGGTGGCGCGGGAGACGGAGTCGTCGATCTTGCGCGCGTGGTCGAGGAGTTGCTCGGCGGTGAAATGCTCGGGCTGGGTGAACGCGGCATCGAAGATGGCGAGCCGCTGGTTGGTCGCGCGGAGCCCTTTCCGGGTGAGGAAGGTCCGGAACTTTTCGCGCGCGGTCGGGATGCTCACGCGGCGACTGTTCGGGACGGCGCGCGGCGCTGTCAACCGGTTCGTGGGCCAAGGAAAGACGGGGCCGGCGAAGTGGGAGTTGCGGGCGCGACGGCGGGCCGCGCACAGTGGGGCGATGATCGTCGGGGTCCATCCGTTGGCCGGTTTCGACAAGGTCCTGCACTACCGGGTGCCGGAGCCGATGCGCGCGGCCGCGCAGGTCGGGGCGCTGGTGCGGGTGCCGATCGTGAACACGATGAAGCTCGGCATCGTGGGCGAGATCGGGGCGCCGGCTGACTTTCCGGTCGAGCGGCTGAAGAACCTCGCGCAGGTGGTGTATCCGTTTCCGGCGCTGCCGCCGGACCTGCTGGGGCTGGCGCGCTGGATGGCGCGCTATTACGCGTGCGGCCTGGACAGCATCATCGAGACGATGATTCCGGCGGCGGTGCGGCGGGGCGCGGGCCTCAAGCAGGAGAAGTTGCTGGCGATCGCGCGGAAGCTGGACGCGGAGGAGCTGGCGGCGCTGGAGAAAAAGGCGCCGGCGCAGGCGAAGCTGTATCGGTTTCTCGAGCAGCAGTTCCGGCCGCAGCCGAAAGGGCTGGTGCTGGCGCGGCTTGCGGTGACGGCGGCCGTGGTGTCGGGGCTGGAAAAGCGCGGCGTCCTGCGCGAGGAGACGCGGCGCATCGAGCGCACGGCCTACGAGGACGACCACGCGGCGGGCGAACTCGTGGCGGCGCAGCCGCACCAGCTGAACGAAGAACAGCAGCGCGCGGCGGACGCCTTGGCCGGGAGCCTGGCGGAGAACAAATTCGGCGTGACGTTGCTGCACGGCGTGACGGGCTCGGGGAAGACGGAGGTCTACCTGCGGGCGATCGCGGCGGCGCTGGCCGCGGGCGGCGGCGTGGCGTTTCTCGTGCCGGAAGTGGCGCTCACGCCGCAGACCGTGGCGCGGTTGCGCTCACGGCTGGAGGCCATTGCGCCGGGGCTGCGGTGCGTGGTGTGGCACAGCCACCTGAGCGAGGGCGAGCGGCTCGACGGCTGGCTGGCGATGGCGACGGGCGAGGCGCGGGTGGTGGTGGGGGCGCGCTCGGCGATCTTTGCGCCGGTGCAGAACCTGCGGCTCATCGTGATCGATGAAGAGCACGAGCCGGCCTACAAGCAGGACGAAACGCCGCGCTACCACGGCCGCGATGTGGCGGTGATGCGCGCGAAGCTGGCGGACGCGGTCTGCGTGCTCGGGTCGGCCACGCCCTCGCTGGAGAGTTTTACCAATGTCGAAGCGGGCAAATACAAGCTGCTGCAGCTGACGCAGCGGGTGGACTCCCGCAAACTGCCCTACATCGACATCGTCGACCTCCGCATCGAGGCGATGAAGCAGCGCACGCTGCCGGCGCTGTCGGGCAAGCTGGTGCGGGCGATGCAGGACCGGCTGGAGCGGCGCGAGCAGACGATCCTCTTCATCAATCGCCGCGGCTACTCGTCCTCGATGCTGTGCACGAAGTGCGGACACTCGGAGGAGTGCAGCCATTGCAGCATCACGATGACCTACCACCGGACGGACGAGACGCTGCGCTGCCACCTGTGCGGCGACCAGCGGAACGCGCCCGCGCGCTGCCCGAAATGCGGCGCGCCCGAGATCCGCTGGCGGGGACTCGGGACCCAACGCATCGAGGAGGCGGTGCGGCGCGTGGTGCCGCGGGCCCGCATCGAGCGGATGGATACGGACACGATGTCGAAGAAGAACCGTTTCCGCGAGGTGCTGGCGGCGTTCCGCGCGGGCAAGGTCGACGTGCTGGTCGGCACGCAGATGATCGGGAAAGGACTCGATTTCCCGAACGTGACGCTGGTCGGGCTGGTGGACGCGGACATGTCGATGCACGTGCCGGATTTCCGGGCGAACGAGCGGACCTTCCAGCTGCTGGTCCAGGTGGCGGGCCGGGCGGGACGCGGCGACCGGGCGGGCGAGGTCATCGTGCAGACCTTCACGCCGCAGGCGGAGGCGATCCAGTTTTCGCGGCAGGCGGACTTCGCGGGCTTCGCGGCGGCGGAGCTGAAGATCCGGAAGGATTTCAACTATCCGCCCTACCGGCACCTGATCCACCACCTGTTCCGCGGGCCGAACCCGGAGAAGCTGCAGTTCTTCGCGGAGCAGTGGGCGAAGCTGGTGGAGAAGACGCTCGGCGACCGGGTGGAACTGCGCGGGCCGTCGGCTTCGCCGATCGAGAAAATCAAGGACGAGTATCGGTGGCAGCTCTGGTATTTCACCCACGCCGTGACGAAGGTGGTGCCGGAGCTGCAGCGGCTGCGGGCGGAGTTCGCGTGGCCGGACGACCTGACGCAGGTGCTCGACGTCGATCCGGTCAACCTGGCGTGAGGGCGCGGTGCGATCAGTCCGTCCGCAGGGCCTCGACGGGGCTGAGGCGGGAGGCGCGGATGGCGGGGTAGAGGCCGGCGAGCACGCCGACGATGCCGCTGAAGAACACGCCCACGACGAGGGCGCCGGCGGAGAGCTCGGGGCGGTTGGATTCCACGACGACCTGCTGGAGAACTTTGATCAGCACGACGCTCGCGACCATGCCGACGAGGCCGCCGGCGACGGCGAGAGTGAGCGACTCGGCGAGGATCTGGACGAGGACGTCGCGGCGCTTGGCGCCGAGGGCGCGGCGGACGCCGATCTCGCGCACGCGCTCGCTGATGGAGGCGAGCATGACGTTCATGATGCCGATGCCGCCGACGATGAGGCCGATGGCGGCGACGCCGCCGAGCGAGTAGGTGTAGCTGGCCTTGGTTTCTTCGAAG
>JBILLY010000613.1:0-3716 GCA_044375835.1 Opitutaceae bacterium | reverse complement strand
GCCGCCGGCGTCTCGCTCGCCGCCACCGCCGGCTTCCGCCCCTCCGTCCACGCCCAGCCCGCCGGCGCCAATGCCGCCATCCGCCTCGGTCTCATCGGCCTCGGGCGCAAAGGCGTCCCCCACCTCAAGAACCTCCTCAAAATGGACGGCGTGCGCATCGCAGCCCTCTGCGACGTCGACCCCGACCTGCTCGAAAAAGGCGCCGCCCTCATCCCCGCCGACCGCCCCGCGCCCTTCAAGACCACCGACGCCCGCGCGCTCCTCGACCGCGCCGATGTCGACGCCGTCATGATCGTCACCAGCAACCACTGGCACGCCCTCCTCACCGTCTGGGCCTGCCAAGCCGGCAAAGACGTCTACGTCGAGAAACCCATGTCGCGCACCGTCTGGGAGGGCCGCAAGATGGTCGAGGCCGCCCGGAAATATAACCGCATCGTCCAGGTCGGCACCCATTACCGCTCCGAGACCGGCCTCGCGGAGGCGATCCAGTTCCTGCACGGCGGCGGCCTCGGCAAGGTCCACCACATCCGCGCCGTCGTCTACAACCTCCGCCCCTCGATCGGCCGCCGCCACGCCTGGTATCCGACCGGCTTGGACTACGACCGCTTCTGCGGCCCGACGCCCGTCCGCCCGCTCGAGCGCAACCAGCTCCACTACGACTGGCACTGGTCCTGGGACACCGGCAACGGCGAGCTCGGCAACAACGGCGTCCACGTCCTCGACATCGCCCTCCGCATCGCCCGCCACGCCGGTTCGCCGCGCCGCATCATCAGCTTCGGCGGCCGCTACGGCATCGACGATGTCGCCGAGACGCCCAACACCCACGTCGCCGTCTACGACTACCCCTCCATCCCGCTGATCTTCGAGCACCGCGCGCTCCCCGCCAAACCCGGCGTCAACTTCATGGACGCCCAGGCCGGCCTGCGCGGCGTCGGCGTCGTCGCCCAGTGCGAGGGCGGCTACCTCTCCGGCCTCGTCGGCGCGACCGCCTTCGATCCCTCCGGCAAAGTGATCAAAAAGTTCGCCGGCGACGGCGGCGCGGGCCACGTGCCCAATTTCTTCGCCGCCGTCCGCGCCCGTCGAGACCGGCCACCTCAGCGCCGCCGTCTGCCACTACGGCAACATCTCCTACCGCGTCGGCACGCCCGCGCCCGCCGCGCGCATCGACGATGCCCTCGGCGCCTTCCCCGCCGCCGGCGCGATCCACCGCGAATTGCAGGCCCACCTCGGCGTCCACGGCCTCGACCTCGCAAAGAACCCCTTCCGCCTCGGTCCCTGGCTGCACCTCGACGCCACCGGCGACGGCATCGCGAAACTGGATACGCCCGACGACCCCGCCCTCGACCGCGCCCGCTGGCTCCTCCGCGAGACGCAGCGCCCGCCCTACGCGATCCCCGAGGTCGTCTGAGCCGCCCGCCCGGACGCCCACCGCGCAACCACCGTCGTGCCCCGAGCTTTCCCAGGCGTCGCAACGCCACCTCGGGTCTGCCGCACGCCGACGCGCGTCCCGTGACCCCGCTCGTCGTTGCAGTGACCCGCGACGGGTGGGCCGTCACTCAGTCCGATTTGCCGGAGACACTCCTCGGCCGGCTGCGTGAAACCGCCTTCGCGCCGGACTGTGCCGGCACCCGGTGCCTGCTGGACGATTCCACCGTGCAAACGACCGTCGACGGCCTGCGCCGCCGGCTCCACGCCCTCGGCGTGCTCTCGCCCACCGCCGTCGCCGTCCAAGCCATCGCCTTCGACAAGACACTCGCGGCCAACTGGAAGGTCACTTGGCACCAAGATGTCTTGTTCCCGCTCGCCGGTCCGGCGACCGCACCGGGTTACGACCAACACTCCGTCAAAGACCGCGTCCACTACGCCCGTCCACCCCGCGACGTGCTCGAAACCCTCCTCGCGGTGCGACTGCACCTCGACGACTGCGACGCCACCAACGGCCCGTTGCGCGTCGCCCCGGGCTCACACCGGCAGGGCGTGTGGCGCAGCACCGATCTCGTTGCCGCAGCGAAGCGCTGCGGTGAGGAAGTCTGCCTTGCCCGCGCCGGCGAGGCCCTGCTGATGCGCCCACTGCTCCTGCACGCCTCGTCGCCGGCCCGGGTTCCGCGCCACCGTCGCGTGCTGCACGTCGTGTTTCACGACGGTCCCGCTCCACTCGAAGCGTGGCACCGGACGGTTTAGCCGTTCACTCCACTCGCCACCCCTCCCGCCGCTCGCACGCCTCCGGCTCGTGCAGCCATGTTTCCCATTTTCGGGAAACCCACATTCCACAATCGGGCTGCGCTTCCGTTGCGCTGACTGCTTCACGCCCCACGGATAATTTCTAGCACCTACGCGCCATACGCTTACGCCACTCCCTGCCCCGCGGCACACGCGTTGCTAAACCAGCCCCGCTACCCGCCACGAAATCCCTTTCCGCCTTTCTGCTTCTCGGCGCGTCGGTCCTCCCGGCGCCAGCCTGCGACAGCGCCGACCCCGCGAAGAACCCCGACTTCGGTGCCGTTGCTCCCATCGCCGGCTCGTCCGCCGGAACCGCCAAAGTGGACACCAAAGCCATCGCCCCCGCACCGCACGCCCCTGTCGCCCCCGCGCCCAAATCCACCGGCAAGACCCGCGAGGCCCGCCGCACCCCGCCCCCCGCGCACCTCTTCATGTAAGGTCCGCCGCGCGCCCGTTTTCTTCCAATCCGCTCCACCCCCGCTCGCGCCGCCGCTCCGTCCGCCTTCCGCTCTCCGTCCCCGCCTCGCCCGCCGCCCCGCCGCTGTTGCCGTGTCCCCCATGATTTCCCTCCGCTCCGTCGAACGCGTCTATCCGCTCAAAGGCGGCCCGTATTACGCGCTGCGCAATATCACGCTCGAGGTCGCCGAGGGTGAGTTCGTCTCGATCATGGGCCCCTCCGGCTCCGGCAAATCCACGCTCCTCCACATCCTCGGCCTGCACGACGCCGCCTGGGGCGGCGACTACACGCTCTGCGGCGAGCCCGTCCACCGCCTCGACAAGAAGAAGCGCTTCGAGCTGCAGAAAAAACACATCGGCTTCGTCTTCCAGAGCTACCACCTGCTCGACGACCTCACCGTCTACGAAAACCTCGAGGTCCCGCTCTCCTACCGCGACACCCCGAAGAAGGACCGCGAGAGCATCGTCTGCGACGCCCTCGACCGCTTCCACATCGTCGGCAAAAAGGACCTCTACCCGGCGCAACTCTCCGGCGGCCAACAGCAGCTCGTCGGCATCGCGCGTGCCCTCGTCGCCAAACCCGCCCTCATCCTCGCCGACGAGCCCACCGGCAACCTCCACTCCGACCAAGGCCGCGAAATCATGGAGCTGTTTCGCCAACTCAACCGCGACGACGGTGTGACCATCATCCAAGTCACCCACTCCAACGACAACGCCGCCTACGGCACGCGCACCATCCGCCTCGCCGACGGCATGATGGTGAAATGAAACCCGCCGCCCGCGCCCGCTCCGCCCGCCGCATGAACCGTCCTTCGCCCCAGCCCTCGGCCACCGCGTCCCAACCCGCTCGCCTCCGCCGCACCGAGCTCCCGTCGACGACCGCCCCCACGCCCGCGCGCCCCGCCCCGGCCCGGTCGCGGCGCACCGGCTTCCCGCTCGCCCCCCTCGGGCGCGCCGGCCTCTCGCCCCTCGCCGCCGGCCCCCGCACCCGGCTCCCCGCCGCGGCGACCCGGCCCCCGCTGCGCTCCCCCGCTCCGCCC
>JBILLY010000612.1:0-3722 GCA_044375835.1 Opitutaceae bacterium | reverse complement strand
CAGGACGCCGATGACGACCGAGCCGATCAGGGCCGGGGGATAGATGTCGGTGCGCCCGCCGAGCAGGCACCAGCGCATGCCGTCGACCACGCCGGAGAGCGGGTTGAGGGCGAGGAGGTCGCGCCAAGTGGGCAAGATGTCGGTGCGGTAGCCGACCGGGGTGACGAACATGCCGATCTGCAGTATAAAGGGCGTGATGAAGCGGAAGTCGCGGAATTTGACGGTGAGCGCCGTGATCCAGAGGCCGGCGCCAAGGGCGATGACGAGCGTGAGGACGACGAAGAGCGGCAGGAGGAGAAGCTGCCAGCCGGGCCAAATGCCGAGGGCGATGCAGGCTGGGACGGCGAGCGCGAACAGCACGGCGAAATCGACGAGCGCGACCGCCACGGCGGAGAGCGGCACGATCAGGCGCGGGAAGTAGACTTTGCTGATGAGGTGGGAATTCCCGACCAGACTGTTGCCGGCGCCGTTGAAGGCGCCGGTGAACAATTGCCATGGGAGCAGTCCGCCGAGAACGAGCAACGGATAGGGGACGCCGCCGTCGGACATCTTGGCGAGTTTGCCGAAGACGAAGGTGAGGAGGAGGGTCTGGACGGCGGGCTGGATGACGGCCCAAGCGACGCCGAGCACGGCCTGTTTGTAGCGGACCTTGATATCGCGCCACGCGAGGAAGCCGGCGAGTTCGCGGTAGCGCCAGAGGTCGCGCCAATAGTGACGAGCAATGCGGCCTGCCTCCAGGACGGTTTCCTGCGGACTGGACGCGGTGGGGCTCATGCGGCGAGGAGGGAGGCGAGCTTGGACTTAAAGGGCGAATACGAAAACTCGCGGGCCCGGGCGAGAATGCGCTCTTCATCCCAGTGGCGGCTCAGACCGTCGACGAGGCCGCGCGCCAGGGCCGGAGAATCGTCGGCGGCGACGAGGATGCCGGTTTCCGGCGTCAGCACTTCGGGAGCGCCGCCGGCGCGGGCCGCAAGGCAGGGCCGGCCGCGGGCCATGGCCTCGAGAAAGACCAAGCCGAAGCCCTCGCGGGTGCTGGGCAGGGCGAAGAGCCGGCAACCGCGGAGTTCGCTTTCGAGCCGCCGATCATCGACGAAGCCCGTGAATTCGACGGCCGGGCCGAGACCGAGTTGGTCGCGCAAGGCAGTGAGGCGGGCGACATCGTCGCCGTGGCCGACGATGCGCAAAACGGCATCCGGAATCGAAGCGCGGACCGCGGGGAGAGCCGCGATCAGGTTTTCGACTCCCTTGTAGCGATCAGCGAATAGCAGCCGGGTGACGCAGAGGATGACGGGCGGAGAATCGGCCAGGGGTCGTCCGGCAGCGATGGTGAACGCCGGATCGAGGGCGTTGGGGAGGACGACGGCGCGTTCCGGCGCGAGCCGGAGGCGGGAAAGGACTTCGCGGCGCGTGAAATCGCTGACGCACAGAATGCGGTGGGCACCGCGGAGGGCTGCCTGCTCCAACGTGGTGAACGGCCGCCAGACTTCGATGCCGTGGGCGACGAGGTAATAGCGCAGGCGGGGATTGAGTTTCCGAGCGAGAAGCGCGACGGACAATTGGCCGATGTGGCCGCAGACGAGGCGGTCCGCCCCGCGGGCAAGCAAGAGGGTGCGCAGGATGAAACGGATCCGCGATTTGCCGGCGGCCGAAACGCGCGCGAGCGCCCGCGTGGCGAACGGCGCGACTTGGGCGGGAATGAGGGCGGCGTCGTTCAGCACCGCGAGGGCCACGCGGTCGGCGGGCGCGGCCAGTTCGCACAGTGCTTTCAGATAGAGGCGCAGGATTCGTTCGATGCCGCCGTGGGAAGCGAAGAGCGCGGGACAGACCAGGAGGGTTTTCACGCGGCGGCGGCGACGCGGGCCGCGGAGGGGCGTTGCAGGTAGGCGACGAGGATCGCGAGACTCCAGACGCGCGACCACGCGTGGTCGTCGCGGCCGGCGAAAAACGGCGCGCAAAGCGCTTCGACGGTGGCGGGGTCGAGCAGGCCGGTGCGGGCGACGGCGGCGGGGGCGAGCGTGTCGCGGACCCATGGCTGCAGCTCGCCGCGCATCCAAAGCGCGAAGGGAAACGTGAAGCCGCGCTTGCGGCGGTCGAAGATATCCGGCGGCAGCACATCGCGCGCGGCGGCAGCGAGGGCGGACTTGGGCCGGGCCGGGGTAGATTTGAAACGGGACGGTTGGCGCCAGAGCCACTCGATCAACGGGCGGTCGACAAAGGGGACGCGCAATTCGAGCGAGTGGGCCATGCTCATGGCATCGGAGTCGCGCAGGAGCAGGTCGGCCATGTAGCCGCGCAGTTCGGCGCCGGAGGCCACGGCGAAAAGATCGCGCGAATCGACCTCGGCGCGCAGCGCGGGCAGCTGCGGGTGGGCGTCCGTCGGCGCACGATTCAGGAGAAGCCGTCGGCAGTGGTGATCGGACAAGACCCGGCGCTGCAGGAGCGCAAGCGCGGGCACATCATCGGCGCCGGCGATGACGTCGGCTAGTTTTTCACCCCGGACCCCGGCGAGGACCAGCGGAGCAGTGAGACTACGGCGGAGCGCGGCGGGAAGCAGGCGCCACGCGGCGAGCCAGCCGGAGAGACGGGGCACATGGCGAAAGCTAGGGTAGCCGCCGAAGAGTTCGTCGCCGCCAAGGCCGGATAGCGCGACGGTCACGCCGCCGGCGCGCGCGGCGCGGGAGACATAGAAGGTGTTGATGCCGTCGCCGGTGGGATGGTCGAGGCCGGCGACGATGCGATCTATGTCCGCGACCACATCGTGGGTGCGAAGGATCGTGGTGTGATGGCGGGTGCCGAGGTGGCGAGCGGTGGCCGCCGCGGCGTCGGCCTCGGAAAAAGCAGCCTCGTCGAAGCCGATGGAGAAGGTCTTTAGCCCGCCGGAGACCTGCCGCGTCATCAGGCCGGCGACTACGGCGGAGTCGAGCCCACCGGAGAGGAACGCGCCGACGGGGACATCGGCGACACAATGCGCCGCGATCGTGTCGTCGAGTTGGGCCCGCAGCGCGCGGGTGAAGTCGGAGGTATCGCGACAGACGGGCGACGAGGCGCCGATGTTTTCCGTGGTGGACGGGAAGCGCCACCACACCGAGACGGTGAGTTTGCCATCGCGAAAATGTGCAGCCTCGCCGGGCCGCAGGCTGCGCACGCCATGGAACAGCGTCTGCGGTGCAGGAATGGCCTGCCACGCGAGAAAAGCTTGGACCGCGCGAGGATCAACGGAGCGGGGGACGTGTCCGGAGGCAAATAGGGCGTTGAGTTCCGAGGCAAGGACGAGGCGGCTGTTGTCGGTCCAGTAGTAAAGCGGCTTTATCCCGAACGGATCGCGGGCGAAAAACAACGAGCGGGAGTCTCGGTCCCAAACGGCGAAGGCAAACATCCCGCGGAGACGCGGCAGGCAGTCGTGGCCCCAGCGCGCGTAGGCCGCGAGGAGGACCTCGGTGTCGCAGTCGGTGCGAAAGGTCCACGATGAGGCGAGTTCGGCCCGCAGCGCCCGGAAGTTGTAGATCGCGCCGTTGAAAACGAGGGTGTAGCGGCCTTCCGGAGAGACGAACGGCTGCCGGCCGTTGGCGGGATCGAAGATGGCCAGTCGGCGCATCCCGAGCGTCGCCGTATCGACGGATGCCTGGCCGACGTCGTCCGGCCCGCGGTGGACCATGGCCGCGCACATCCGCTCGACCGCCTCGGCCCGGACAGGCGGGTCGTGGTCGGGCGTGACGATGCCG
>JBILLY010000610.1:0-3730 GCA_044375835.1 Opitutaceae bacterium | reverse complement strand
GGGGAGAGGTAGTCGTTGCGGTCGATGTCGGCGATGAGGAAGAGGGTGCGGCGGTGCTCGGTAAACTCGCCGGCGTTGAGGCGGTCGTCCTGATCGAGATCGATGCGGCGGAAGGTGTCGGGCGCGATGGCGGTGGCCTTCAGTTCCTCGCGGTCGATGGCGTCGTCGTTGTTCTTGTCGAAGGACCGGAAGAGGACGAAGGAGGCGCGGTCCCATTCGGCGCCGTTGATCGCGCCGTTGCGCGAGGAATCGAGGGCGTCGAAGGCGGTCTTGATCTGGGCGGCGGCGGGCAAAGGCGCGGTGGCGGAGCTGGCGCGCCCCGCGGCAAGCGCAAGCGCGAGCGCGGCGAAGTGGAGCGCGGTGCGGAGCCTGCCGCGCGGGCTCATGATTTGCGGGTGTTCTTCCACGCCGCGTAGGCCTGCCGGTCCGCCTCGATCATCGCGGTCTGCTCGGAGCGCATCGCGGGCGCCGTGCGGTTGTCGAGAGTGCGGGCGGTCGCGGCCACAAGGCCGAGCCGGCCGCCCAAAGGATCGGGGCTCACGGCTTGGAGCGCGGCCACGAGGGCGGCGTTGGCCGCGGGTGCGGCGGGTTTCGGGGCGGCGAGGGCAACGAAGGGACTGCCGAGCAGGGCAGCGAGCGGGGCGAGGCGAAGAATCCGGTAATGGGAGTGGTTCATCGGGTGATTGCGTGACCATAGGGTATAATACCTAAGCCCTGCTTGATAGTGGTAGAGTTACACTCAAGGCTACGCACCGCCGGGTGGGGGCGGTAGGTAGTGCTACCCGATCCACTGGGTGAAGTCCGACGGGGCGCCTGCGGCCACTTCGAGGGGTCTTACAAGCGCTGCCAGATGAGTCGTCCGATCGAAAGGAGCAGGCCGACCCGGACGGCGCCCTCGAACGTGAGGATGACCAGAATCCACTTCAAGGGAGCGCCGCGGCGGAGCGAGAATCCGATCGCGGAGACCAGCAGCAGGCCAAGTCCAGGCAGGCGACCGACCGGATCGAGCAGCAGCACGAGCATCCACAGCCAGTAGCCGAGGAGACTTGCGCTCCAGAAAAACGCCGTGGCCTCGGCGAGGCCGAGGCGTCGCGGATCGGCGCCCCGCGCGATCTGCTTGATGCCAAGGTAGCGCTCGCTCAGCACCAGTTGCCAGACCTCGAAGGCGAGGAACAGCGGGGCGGGGAGGAGAAGCGCGAGCACGACGCCAGAAAACGGTCGAGGTAGGCCGCTTGCAACCGCTTCGTGGACGGCGGCGCGGCATACCGCCGTTCGCCGGAGCGTCCCGCGCGGCCGACCTAGCGGCCGGATTGGGAGTTTCTCCGCGATGTGAGCCTGACCGTTGGGGGATTTTTCGCAGCGGGCGTATCGCTGCGCGGGGGGGCGCCACGGTGTTTTCAGAGGGCGACGGAGGCAGCCGGAGCCGGGTGGCACACCGGATGCGAGTCCGTCCGCAGATGGATGGAACGAATTTCCGAAGGAACGAACGCGTCGGCGCGCTTTCCGCGTCGTGTGCGACTTTTTCGATCAACTCCCGTCTTGCGCTCACCCGCGTGCGCCGGGCAGGTTATTTTTACCCTAGTCACTCCCGTTGCTTCGTGCGCCCCAACAACCCTCATAGCCCGAACTTTATCGAAAATATGAATACCCGAATTCGCAGCGAGTTGCCGGAGCAGCGACGTAACCGTTGGCTTCGATCCGTTCTGGCAGTGGCGTTTATGGCGGCCGGTGCGCTCTCCGCCGTGGCGCAAAACGCCGTCACGACGTTTGCCGGCTCCGGTTCCGCGGGCTTCGTCAACGGCACGGGCACCGCGGCGAGCTTCCAGTTCAGCACGCCCTCCGGCGCCGTCGTCGACGCCAGCGGCAACGTCTACGTCTCGGATCCGCTGAATCACGTCATTCGCCGCATCACGCCCGCCGGCGCTGTGAGCACCTATGCGGGCACCGGAACGGCCGGGGCCGCGGACAACGCCACGGCCACGGCCGCCACCTTCCGCAATCCCCGCGGTCTCGCCATCGACGGCGCGGGCAACCTTTACGTCGCCGACTCCGGCAACAATTCCATCCGGCGAATCACCTCCGCCGGCGTCGTGAGCACCTTGGCCGGTTCCTCCGACCCCGCGGTGTTCGGCAGCACCAACGGCACCGGTGCCGCCGCCCGTTTCACCAATCCCACCGGCATCGCCTGCGACCGCGCGGGGACCGGCGGTGCGGCGACGAATCTCTATGTCGCCGACACCCAGAACCACACGATCCGTCAGGTGGTGGTCTCGACCGGCGCCGTGACCACGCTCGCCGGCACCGTTGGCAACAGCGGCAGCACCAACGGCACCGGCGCTGCCGCTCTCTTCTCGTCGCCCCAGGCTCTCGTCGCCAACGCCACCGGCACGCTGCTTTTCGTCTCCGACACGGGCGGCCACCTTATCCGCCGCGTCACGCTCCCCGGCGCCGCGGTGACGACGTTGGCCGGGTCCGGGACGGCGGGCGCCGCCAACGGCGCGGCGACTGTGGCCACCTTCAATGCGCCCCGCGGTCTTGCCCTCGACGCGGCCGAGACGACGCTCCTCGTGTCCGACACCAGCAGCCATTTGATCCGCTCGATCGCCGTCGGCACGGGTGAAGTTTCCACTTTTGCCGGCGTGGCCAACACCAGCGGCTCCACGAACGGCCTCACCACCGTCGCCCTCTTCAATTTCCCGTCCGCGGTCGCGCGTGACGCCAGCTCCGGCGCCACCTACGTGATCGACACGAACAATCAACTCGTGCGCCGCGTCGTCGCGGCCGTTGCGCCCGCCACCGCTGCCCAGCCCGTCAACGCCACCGTCGCCGCCGGCGGCACGGCGACGTTTACCTCCACCGCCACGGGCACTCCCGCCGTGTCTTACCAGTGGCAAATCCAGCCCGCGGGTGGTTCCAGCTTTTCCAACCTGACGGCCAACTCGACCTACTCCGGTGTCACCACGTCCACGCTCACGGTCACCGGCGTCACCGCCGCGATGAACGGCGACAAGTTCCAGGTCGTCGCTTCCAACGGGGTCGGTTCCGCCGCCACCTCCTCCAGCGCCACGCTGACGGTCACCCAGCCTCCGGTCTTCACCAGCGCGGCGTCGGCATCCTTTACCGCCGGCCAGTCGGGGACGTTCACCGTGGTGGCGACCGGCAGCCCCGCTCCCGCCTACAGCACCGGGATTCTTCCGACCTTCGTCGGCTTCAACACGGTGACCGGAGTTTTGACCGTGAATGCCTCCGCGGGCGATGCGTCGAACACGCCCTATGCGTTTACCATCACCGCTACCAATTCCGCGGGCACCACCAACCAGAGTTTTTCCCTGACGGTCCTTCCTCCGAACAGCACCCCGAACATCACCACCCAGCCTGCGAACTTTCTCGTTCCGGCGGGCACGACCAGCGTCTCCGGGGTCTTCTCCGTGGCAGCCACGGCCAATCCGGCGGTGACCGGCTACCAGTGGCAGAAGAAGCAGGCTGACCTCTCGTTCAGTAATCTGTCCAACGACGGCGTCTACAGCAATGTCACAACGTCCGCTCTGACCATCTCGTCCATTTCCCCGGCGATGAACGGCGACATCTTCCGGGTCGTGGTCTCTAACAGCGTCGGGTCGGCCACCAGCTCGGAGGTCACGTTGTCGGTCGCGCAGGCGCCGGTGTTCACGAGCCTGTTTTCCACCACGTTCGTGGTGGGCCAGAGCAATTCCTTCACGTTCACGGCCTC
>JBILLY010000609.1:0-3735 GCA_044375835.1 Opitutaceae bacterium | reverse complement strand
GTCATGGAGTCCCTCTTCGCCGTCGTGGACGTCTTCTGGGTCTCGCGCCTCGGCAAGGAAGCCGTCGCCGTCGTCGGCCTCACCGAGTCGGTGATGTCCCTCATCTACGCTGTCGCCATCGGCATTGCCATCGCCGCCACCGCCGTCGTCTCCCGCCGCATCGGGGAAAACGACCCCGCCCGCGCCGCCCAAGCCGCCGGCCAGATCGTTCTCCTCGGCCTTGTCGCCTCCGCCGTCCTCGGCCTCGTCCTCGCGCCCCTCGCCGGCCCCATCCTCCGCTTCATGGGCGCCGATGCCGCCACCGTCGCCCTCGGCACGCCCTTCACCGCCGTGATGCTCGGCGGCAACGCCACGGTCTTCATGATTTTCGTCATCAACGCCGTCTTCCGCGGCGCGGGCGACGCCGTCATCGCGATGCGCACCCTCTGGTTCGCCAACGCCCTCAACATCGTCCTCGGCCCCTGTTTCATCTTCGGCCTCGGCCCCTTCCCTGAACTCGGACTCACCGGCGCCGCCGTCGCCACCAACCTCGGCCGCGGCTTCGGCGTCGCCTACCAGCTCTGGCACCTCTCCCGCCCCGGCCACCGCGTCCAGCTCCGTCTCGCCCACCTCCGCCCCGACTTTCCCCTCCTTGCCACGCTCCTCCGCACCGCCGGCAGCGGCATCGCCCAGCTCCTCATCAGCACCACCAGCTGGGTTGGCCTCTTCAAAATCCTCGCCGTCTTCGGCAGCTCCGCCGTCGCCGGCTACACCATCGCCATCCGCGTCGTCCTCTTCGCCCTCATGCCCGCCTGGGGTCTCGCCAACGCCGGCGCCACCCTCGTCGGCCAAAACCTCGGCGCCAAGCACCCCGACCGCGCCGAAGCCGCCGTCCGCCTCGCCACCAAGTTCAACATGCTCTTCCTCGGCGCCGTCGGCCTCGTCTTCATCCTCGCCGCCGGCCCCATCGCCGGCCTCTTCGCCACCGACTCCGAGGTCCTCGGCCACGCCCGCCGCGCGCTCTGGATCATGAGCCTCGCCTTCCCGCTCTACGCCGCCGGCATGTGCCTCGAAGGCGCCTTCAACGGCGCCGGCGACACCTGGACGCCCACGCGCCTCAACTTCTTCTGCTTCTGGCTCGGCCAGGTCCCGCTGGCCTGGCTGCTCGCCCACCCGCTCGGCCTCGGCCCCGTCGGCGTTTTCATCGCCGTCCCGGTCTCCTTCAGCGCCCTCGCCCTCTGGAGCTACCTCATCTTCCGCCGCGGCCGCTGGAAACAGCAGCAAGTCTGACCCCAACGCCCACGCCGCGGCAATTATCGCCGCCCGTAACACCCCCCGCCCTTATTTTGATTTGGACGCCCAAATCAAAACAAGCGTCGGCCGCGTCCCGCGCCGCCCGCCCGCAACCCGCCGCTGCCTGCCCCGCTTGTCATCGCGCTTGGTAAAGCGAAAGGCCCTTCGCTTTACTTGGAGTTTTCCTTGGTAAAGCCGGCTTTACTTGGCAGACACCGCCGCAACCCGTCCGCCGCCATGAAACTCACCCAAATCGGCATCAGCAATTTCCGGAGCATCGGCGCCGAGTTCGTCACGATCAACCTCACCAAAAACTCAACGTCCTCGTCGGTGCCAACAATTGCGGGAAGTCGAACGTGCTCCGGGCGCTGGAGCGGTTCGATGCCCAGAAGTTCTTCAACGACCATCTTGATTTGGACTGGCACCGCGAAGATCGAAGCCAGGAACCTCGCGCACTCTTAGTCGGCGAACTTCCGCACCATGATGAAACCTCGGCCGGAACCCTGCCCTTTCACTTTGAAACGACGTTCCATTATGGGCAGGAGCATATCGCCAGAACTGGATGGGACGACTTGGGCTTCCAAGCTTTCGAAGCAATTGTTCACCGAATCAGAGGGCGTCCTCCCCAGGGGCTTGGCTCTGACGGGATACGCGACTTTGCTCATGCCCTCGCCTCCGAGCTGATCCAGCAAAAGGTGATCCCGTCGCTCACAGCACCGAAGCTTGTGCCCCAGTTTAGAAGGATCCAAAGCGGCGCCGGCTACACCTTGGAAGGCGCAGGCATCGTCGAGCTCGTCGCCCAATGGGACCGCCCCAAAGCGGGCCAACATCGAGATGGCCAGAAAATCGCCGCGCTGAGAAAACTGCTGCGCGAGCTCTTGCAGGATGAATCCGTCGAAATCACAGGCACCCATGACAAATCGCAGATTATCGTGGTCGCAAATGGCCTACCGCTCCCCCTCGACTCCCTCGGCACCGGCATCCACGAACTCATCATCCTCGCGATCGCCGTCCTCCAGCACGACAACGCCCTGATCTGCATCGAGGAGCCCGAGATTCACCTCCACCCGCTGCTCCAGCGCCGCTTCCTCGAGTTCCTCCGCAGCGACGCCACCACCAACCGCTACGTCCTCACGACGCACTCCCCCGCGCTTATCGCCCCGGGCGACGATGTGGCCGTCACGCACCTCTGGCTCGAAAACGGCGTCACCAAATCCCGCCGCATCGCCACCACCGGCCACTCGCTTGAAGCCCTCCGCGACCTCGGCGCCAAAGCCAGCGACCTGCTCCAGGCCAACAGCGTGATCTGGGTCGAAGGCCCCAGCGACCGCATCTACCTCAACCGCTGGCTCCAGTTGCTCCATCCCGACCTGCAAGAAGGCATCGACTACGCCGTCATGTTCTACGGCGGCCGCCTGCTATCCTACCTCTCCGCCGAACGCGACGACTCCATCGACGCCGATGACACCACAACGCCCGAAGACACCGACGACCTGATCCAACTGCTGCGTATCAACCAATACTCCGCGATACTCATCGACAGCGACCGCCGTAAAAAAAGTGCGGCCATCAACGCCACCAAACAACGCGTGGCTGCCGAATGCGAAAAATCCGGCATCCCGTGCTGGATCACCGACGGCCGCGAAATCGAAAACTGCCTCCCCGCCTCGGCCGTCACCGCCGCCTTTTCCGCCATCGCCGGCCAATCGCTTCCGGCCGTTTCGTTGCAGCCCTTCGACGCCATAGAGACCGCGCTGAAAACCGCCTTCAGCGCCGCTTGGCCCCGCGCCTCCTACTACGAAAAACAAAAACCCCAACGCGCCCGCATCATCGCGCGCCATCTGACGGCGGCGTCGGTTTCGTCCGAAGTGCGCACCTGGATCGATCGCCTCGCCCGCACGATCCGCCACCAGCCGCCCTCGTAATCCCCGTGGACAACCTCTGCCACTTCTCCCCCGACCGCCGCCACCGCTACAGCCTCATCCACCGCTGGGATCCCCTCTTCGGCGACCGCCTCATCCTCTGGATCGGCCTCAACCCCAGCACCGCCGACGAATCCCAGCTCGACCCCACCCTCACCCGCATCCGCTCCTTCTCCCAGCGCGAGGGCTTCGACGGCTTCTGGATGGCCAACCTCTTCGGCCTCCGCACCCCCTACCCCAAGGAAATGATGTCCGCCCCCGACCCCGTCGGCCCCGGCAACGACGCCTCCCTCCTCGCCGCCGCCGACCGCTGCGAAAAGATCGTCGCCGCCTGGGGCGTCAGCGGCGTGTATCAGGAAAGGGCCGACGCCGTCGTCCGCCTCTTCGCCGGCCGCGAACTCTGGTGCCTCGGCACCACCCGCGACGGCCACCCCCGCCACCCGCTCTACGTCGCCGGCCAACAACCCCTCGTCCGCTGGCACCCCGCCCCCGCCGTCGCCGTCTCCTCCTCTCCCGCCGTCCCCGTTTCGCCCACCATCTC
>JBILLY010000030.1:0-15083 GCA_044375835.1 Opitutaceae bacterium | reverse complement strand
ATCCGGATCGCGGGGACGCTCAGACCGTGCGGATGGCGCGGGTGGCCTTGTCGTAGATCGTCTTGCGGCCGGTGTCGTAGGAGATGACGGCCATCATGACGGCGACGGCGTGCTGGAAGCCGGCGTCGATATCGGCGTGCGGCGTCTGGCCGTCGCGCACGCAGTTGAGCCAATTGCGGAAGTGGTCGGGGCGCGGGACCGGCGTGACCTCGACCTTGCCGCGGATGGAGCCGTCGCGCTTGCGGCCGCCCTCGGCGCTGTAGGTGGGGACGTTCCAGTTGTCGACGGCGAGGGTGCCCTTTTCGCCGAAGAACTTGCGGGTGTTGCCGGCGCTGTTGCCGAAGTTGTTGGAACTCGTGACGACGAAGCCCTCGGGATACATCCAGGTGGCGATGACGTTGTCGGGCGTGGTGAAGTTGTTCTCGTCCTTCCACGTCGTGACGCCGCCGATGCACATGCAGGACTCGGGCATGCCGCAGTCCATCACGTAGTGCATGAGGTCGAGGAAGTGGGCGCCCCACTGCGGGACGGGGCCCTGGCAGAATTCGTAGTAGCCATACCAGGCGGAATACTTGCGGGGATCGAACTCCTGCTTGGGCGAATCGCCGAGGAACTCGGCCCAGTCGACGTCTTCCTTTTTGATGTCCTTGCCGAGGTAGGAATACCAGTAGGGTTTGTCGCCGTTGCGGCTCTCGTCGATGCGCATGATCTTGCCGAGAGTGCCGGATTTGACGAGTTCGCGGGCGCCGGCGATGCCGGGGAGGCTGCGGAGCTGGGTGCCGACCTGGATGAGGCTGCCGGCTTTCTGGGCGGCCTTGGCGGCGTCGTAGGCCTTGAGGAGCTTGGCGTGGTCGGTGGCGAGGGGCTTCTCGACGTAGATGTGTTTGCGGGCTTTGGCGGCGGCCTCGAGGTGGGTGGTGTGGAGGTGGTCGGGCGAGGCGATCATGACGGCGTCGATGCCGTCCATGGCGAGGAGGTCGCGGTAGGAGACGAAGGCTTTGGCGGGGCGGCCGAAGGCTTTCTGGACGACGCCGTTCATGCGCTCGCGGGCGACCTTCCAGGGATCGGCGATGGCGACGACCTCGAAGTTGGTTTCCTTCACGTGGGGCAGAATGCCGTTCTCGAGATGGGCGCCGCGGCCGCGGCTGCCGCAGCCGATGTGGGCGATGCGGATGCGCTCGTTGGCGCCGATGGAGCGGGCGCGCTCGGCGGCGGTGAGGGGATTCTTCCAGGCGGTGGCGAGGGCGGCGGCGCCGGCGACCTTGGCGGAAGTTTTCAGGAACGTGCGGCGGGGTTGGGCGGAGTCGGCGGGAGGATTCGGGTTCATGGTAGAGAATATACGGGAGGGCGTTTCGAAAGGGGGCTCAGACGGTGATGGTGAGGATGCGGCGCGGAGAGAATTCCGACGGCAGGGTTGCAGGGAGTGAGCGGGGCGGGGCCGGAATTGGATTCTTCGCTGCGCTCAGAAGGACGGGAAAAAGGAGGGGGACGCGAGGGCTGGGTTCAGGCGACGAGGATCTGGTCGAGTTTCTGGGAGAGGTGGGCGAGGTAGTCGGGTGCGGCGAGGTCGCGGGGCCAGCTCTGTTCGGTGATGAGGTAGCCGGTGTAGTTGATTTCGTCGAGCGCGGCCATGACGGCGGGCCAATCGCTGTCGCCGGCGAGGAGCTCGACGTCGAAGCCGGCGCGCGGGCCTTTTTCGTTGCGGAGCTTGCGGCTGAATTCCTTCACGTGGACGGCGGCGATGCGGGGGCCGAGGGCGCGGATCCACTGCTCGGCGTAGCCGGTGTTGATGACGTTGCCGACGTCGAAGTGCCAGCGGACCATCGGGGACTTGAAGGCGTCGCAATACTGCGCGGCTTCGAGCGGGCTGAGGAGGAACTCGTTCCAGACGTTCTCGATCGCGATGGCGACGCCGAGTTCTTCGGCGAGGGGGACGCACTTGGCGATTTCCTCGCGCGAGCGTTTCCACGCGTCGGTGTAGGACGTGGTCTTGTTGACGACGGCGGGGACGACGAGGACGGACTTGGCGCCGTAGGCTTTGGCGTCGCGGAGGGCGATCTTGAGGGCTTCGACGCTGGTCTCGCGTTTCGAGGGATTGGGGTCGGTGAACGGGTGGGTCCAGTGGGTGGCGAGGAGGACGCTCGGGATTTCGAGGCCGGCGGCGTCGCGGGCGGCGAGGACTTCCTTCTGGTCGTTGCCGCTCTGGATTTCGAGGCCGTGGAAGCCGGCGGTCTTCAGCATCTGGAACTTCTCGCGGAGCGACTGGGTTTTGCCGGGCGTCGCGCGGAAGGTGGAAAACATGAAGCCCTTCCTGTTGGCGCGCGGGGTGGCGCGGGAGGGCTTGAAGGCGGGGAGGTCGACGGCGTCGCGGGCGGCGCGTTTTTTCTTTTCGGCCTCGGCGGCGAGCAGGCCGAGGGGCGCGGCGGCGGCGGCGAGGGCGGAGGTGCGGAGGAAGGTGCGACGATGCATGGGAGCCGGATCAGAGCGACTTGAGGGAGATTTCGCGGAAGGCGACAGGATCGTTGTGGCCGGCGAAGCCGAAAAAGCCGCGGGGGCGGTCTTTGCCGGGGTGGGCTTTCTTGTCCATGACGGTGGCGAGGTCGACTTTGGCGACATCGGCGTCGAGGACGACGGTGCCGTTGAGTTCCACGCGGAGGGTGGAGCCCTTGACGGTGACCTCCTGGAAATTCCATTCGCCGAGGGGGCGCTGGTAGCCGATGTGGGCGGCGATCATGCCGTAGACGGAGCCGTGCTGCTGGCGCGGGTCGAGTTTCTTGTCGGGCTGGTTGCGGGCGGCGTAGTAGTTTTCGTCGATGACCTGGAGTTCGGTCATGCCGTCGTAGGCGGTGTTGCCGGTGCCGGGATAGCGGATGGCGAGGCCGTTGTTGCCGCCGGGCGGAATCTTGAACTGGAGGCGGACCTGGAAGTCGCCGAGTTCCTTGTTCCAGTAGGGGGTGCCGCCCTTGCCGGCGCGCCAGACGAGGGCGCCGTCTTTGATGTCGAGCACGTCGAGGGGCGATTTGACGGCGGGCTGGGCCTTGACGGCGGGTTTTTCCTCGATGGTCCAGCCGTCGAGATTTTTCCCGTTGAAGATCTTTTCGAAGCCGGCGGCGCCCTTGGCGGCGAGGAGGCGGTTGGCTTCCTCGGCGCCGATCTCGCGGAGGAAAATGTTGCGCCAGTGGGTGGCGCCGCCGTGGGTCTGGAGCTGGATGGGGCCGCGGGCGGGGATGGGGCGGCGCTGCTCGGGTTTCAGCTTCTTGTCGGCCTTGTCGTAGTAGTTTTCGAGGAGGGCGTGATCGACGACCTGACGGCCGTTGAGCCAGACGCTGACGCGGCTGCCGAGCATGAGGACGCGGAGGGAATTCCACTCGCCGACGGGCTTGTCGGCCTTGACGAGGGGATCGCGGCCGGGGGTGCCCTTGGTGTTGTTCCAGAGGCCGCCGGAGCCCTTGGCGTAGCCGATGTCCTTGGCGTCGGGGATGTCGACGTCCCAGATCTGCACCTGGGGGACGCCGCGGAGGTAGACGCCGGAGTCGGCGCCCTTGGCGATCTTGTAGTCGAGGAGGAGTTCGAAGTCGCCGTAGTCGCGGACGGTGGTGGCGTATTTGCCCTGGCCGTCGTTGACGAGCACGCCGCCCTCGGCGCGCCAGTGGGGTTTGCCGTCCTTGAGCTCGGTGAGGTTGGCGGTCCAGTCGGCGATCTTCTTGGCGCGCTCGGCCTCGGGGAGGGCGAGGAGGGCGCGGTGGTCGAAGGTGTCGCCGCCGCGCCAGCCGGCGAGGGAGCGGCCGTCGAAGAGGGCGGTGAAGCCGGCGGGGGGCGTCGCGGCGGAGGCGAAGCCCGCGAAAACGAAGAGCGGGAGCAGGAAGCGAATGGCGGGACGGTGCATGGAGAATCCGGTGAGGAAGACGGGGTGCGGCGGTCGGCCGGGGGAAGCGGTGTGGAACTAGTCGGTTACCTGCGCGCCGCAACGAGAATTTGCCGCACGGAAGCGCGCGGCACGGCGCGGACGGAGCGGAGGCGGAGGGCCGAAGATCCGGCGGCGGCGGAATTGCCGAAGATTTTTCTGGCGAACCGGACGCGGAGGGGCGAGTTGTCGGGCGTCCATCGTGCCGCGTTTCGTTTCCCCAGCCCCCCTGTCCCGAGAACTCCGTCGCCGCGGCAGGGTCGGCGGCGTAGATCGACCGCAGGGCGGGCGCGTCCGCTGAACCGATGCGACTGCCGCTCTGGATTCTGCGCTGGCTGCACCGCCAGGATTTCTCCCGCAAGCGGCTGCGCGGCGGCCGGCTGCACGGGTGGTTCGGCGACCGGATTCTGGCGAAGGACCTCTGGTTGCCGGCGCGGGGCTCGCTGGCGCGGGCGTGGCTGATCGGATTTCCGATCACGATGGTGCCGTTTCTGCCGGCGCAGTCGGTGTTCGCGACGTTCGGGGCGCTCTTTGTGCGCGGCAACCTGCTGCTGTGCGTGGGCCTGCAGTTCATGTCCAATCCGTTGACGGCGCCGGTGCAGCTGCCGCTGTCGTATTTCGTGGGTGAGGTGGTGCGGGGGCGGATGCCGGATTCGACGTGGCGATCGGTCACGGAGGATGCGCGGCACCTGCTGACGGGCGATGCGGTGATCTCGCTGTATCTCGGGGCGATCGTGGTCGGCCTGCTGGGCGGCGTGATCGGCTACGCGGTGATCCTCGGCACGTGGCGGGACCGGCATCGTCGTCCGCGCGGGACGCCGCCGCCGTTTGCGGCCGGGAAAAAGCAACCGCCCGCGCCGTGATGCGTCCGGCCGCGATCCGTTTTCTTTTCCGATCCGTCCAATCCCAATCCCCATGAAACGTATCCTGCCCCTCCTGGCCCTGTCCTTCACGCTTGCCGGCAGCGCGGTCCTTGCGGCCGACGCCAACAAGCTCACCGACGCTGAAAAAGCGGCCGGTTGGAAACTGTTGTTCGACGGCAAATCGCTCGCCGGCTGGAAAGCCTCCGAGGACACCGGCGCCTTCACGGTGGAGAACGGCCTGCTGACGGCATTCGGCGACGTGAAGAAGGCGACCGAGTCCAAGTGGAAAAGGTCCCACCTGTTTTACGCGGGCGACGTGGCGGGCGGGAAATTCACCAACTTCGAGCTCTCGCTGGACATCCGCACGCAGCCCAAGGCCAACGGCGGGGTCTACATCCACACCGAGTTCCAGCAGACGGGCTGGCCGGCGAAGGGCTACGAAGTCCAGGTGAACAACACCCACAAGGACGTGAAGAAAGGCGCCGGGCTCTACGCGATCAAAGACAACCTCGAGGCGCCGGCGAAAGACGGCGAGTGGTATACGATGGTCGTGAAAGTGGAGGGGAAGCGCATCCAGACCTTCGTGAACGGGAAGCAGATCGTGGACTTTACCGAGCCGACGCCGCCGGCGCCGCCGGCCAACATGGCGGGCCGTTTCCTCTCGAGCGGCACCTTCGCGATCCAGGCGCACGACCCGGAGAGCAAGGTGGACTACCGCAACATCAAGGTGCGCGTGCTGCGCTGAGGTGCGCTCGGTTGAGCGCTTGGCCCTTGGAGCTGTGAGCCGGGAGCCGAGAGCGCAGAGCCGAATGCTCAGCATGATGATGATTTGGCGCGACCCTGCAGGGAACTGCGGCACGACCGGCCGGGCCCGGCCGGTCGGGGCCACGCTTGGCTCGGAAGCGGCGGCGCTCGACCGGCGGGGAATTTGTCCTTCGGCGTGAGCCCGCGCGGATCTCACCCCTCCCACCCCGCCCGAACCGGCGGGGTTTTTCATGCGCGGGCGGCACGGGCCTTTCGCGCGGCGGCGTGGGCGCTCGGGCTCGCGCTGCTGGCGGGCTGCGCGTCGGTGCCGCTGCCGCCGGTGGCTTGGCCGGAGGTGGCGGCGGAGCGGCAGGCGGCGGCGCAGCGGCAGCGGGAAGTTTTCGAGCGCGTTTGGCAGCTCGTGGCCAACGCGCACTACGATCCGAGGCTAGGCGGGTTGGACTGGGCGGCGGCGGCGCGGGAGTTCGGGCCGCAGGCGGCGGCGGCGCCGGACGAGGCGGCCTTTTACGGAGTGCTCAACCGGATGCTGGCGCCGCTGCGGGACAGCCACACGCAGGCGCTGCCGCCGGGGCTGGCGACGGAGCGACGCACGCAGATGCGGGCGCGCACGGGCTTCGGGCTGGCGCGGATCGAGGACCGGTGGGTGGTGACGGAGGTGTTGCCCGGGAGCCCGGCGGAGCGCGCGGGGGTGCAAGCCGGCTGGATCGTGGAGCGACGCAACGGGGCGCCGATCACGCCGCGCACGAGTTTCCGGCTGGCGGAGGGCGAGACCGTGACGATGGACTTTGTCGACGCGGCCGACCGCGCGGTGCGGTTGGAAATGACGGCGGAGCGGCTCTCGATCGGTTCGCGGCAAGTCGCGCGCGTGCTGGACGGCGGGTTTGTCTACCTGCGGTTCGACAGTTTCGGCGGGACGGACCGGCGGTGGTTGAGCGCGCAGCTGAAACAGCATGCGGCGGCGCCCGGCGTGGTGATCGACCTGCGGCGCAATCCCGGCGGCGAGACGATCTCGCTCGGGATCACCATCGGGGAGTTTTTCGATTCGGCGACGGATTGCGGCACCTTCATCACGCGCGGCGGCCGGCGGAGCGTGAAGAATTCGTGGCAGCTCGGCTCGGCGCGCTACGGCGGGCCGGTGGCGGTGTTGGTCGACGGCGCGACGGGCAGCGCGGCGGAGATTTTTTCGGCGGTGCTGCAGGATCACGGGCGGGCGACGATCGTGGGCCGGAAGACGGCGGGCGCGGTGCTGGCGAGCTGGTATTATTCGTTGCCGGACGGCGGGCAGTTGCAGCTCAGCCGCGAAGACTATCTGGCCCCCAAGGGCCGGCGGCTCGAAGGCGCGGGCGTGGAGCCCGACGCAGCGGTGACTCCCACGCTCGCGGCGATGCGCGCGGGGCGGGACGAGGACCTGGAGCGGGCGGTGACGATTTTGGCCGGGGTGGCGCGTCCGGCGGGAGCCGGGACGCGTTAGACCGACGCGCCGATCGCGAGGACCGGCGAGAAACCGGTTGTGATGGGCCGGCGACTGGGGAAGGGTCCTGGGGCCGACGGACCCGTCGCGCTTCCGCTTTCCCCATGAACCTCGCCGATGTTTTCACCGTGGTCCTGATCGTGCTCGGTCTGCTGGCCGTGTTTGTCGGGATCTGGCTGGCGACGGCGGGGCTGTTTCCCGCGCGGGTGGAGCGATGCGCGGATCGGCTCGGGGCGACGCCGTGGCGCTGCGGGTGGGTCGGGCTGGCGACGGCGGTGCCGTTGCTGGTGGCGGGCGGCGCGGTGGGGCGGGTGGCGCCGAACGCGCCCGGAAAGTTGCTCGGCGTGGTGCTGATTTTGGCGACGGTCCTGACGGCGTTGGCCGGCACGACGGGTCTCGCGCTGCGGATCGGACGCGGACTGGCGGCCGAGGGCGATGCGCGCGAGCCGTGGCGGCGGGTGCGGCGCGGCGGCGTGGTGCTGGCGCTGACCTACGGGACGATCGTGCTGCTGCCGCTGACGTTGCTGGCGGGGCTGGGGGCGTGGGTGCTGACGATGCGGAGCGACCCGGCGGGCGGGGACGGGCGGGCGGCGGGAGAGGCGAAGGAGGCGGGCGCGACCACGGCGTGACATGCACGTGACGCGTCGGGAATTTTTGGTCGCGGGAGCAGCGGGCGTGGCGCTCGCGACGGGCGGGTGCGGGCGTCCGGGCGACGTCGTGACCGAGGTGAAGCGCCGGTGGGGGAAGCCGACGGCGCCGCCGTTGCCGGCGCAGCTCGCGGCGCCGACGGCGGACACCCTCGACCTGGCGGCGCACGTGTTGAACCGGCTGACCTTCGGGGTGCGGCCGGGCGACCATGCGCGGGTGGCGGCGACGGGCGTGGAGGCGTTTGTCGAGGAGCAACTGGCGCCGGAACGGATCGCGGACGAGTTGTGCGAGCGGGTGATCCGGCACGAGTTCGAGAGCCTGGCGGACCCGGCGGGGACGTTGTTTCCGCGGCAGGCCGACGCGGACGATCCGTTGCAGCGGGTTTTCCCGGCGCTCAAGGACGGCGGGGCGCGCGTGGGGCATCTCTACGAGTTCAAAGAGAAGGTGCTGCTGGACGATCTGACGCGGGCGACGGTGCTGCGGGCGGTGTTGAGCGAGCGGCAGCTGTTCGAGGTGATGGTCCAGTTCTGGACGGACCACTTCAACATCGACCCCTCGAAGGCGGACGCGAAGTGGCTGAAGGCGGCGGACGACCGCGACACGATCCGGGCGCACGCGCTGGGGAAATTCGGCGCGTTGCTGCGGGCGAGCGCGGTGAGTCCGGCGATGCTCTGGTATCTGGACGGCCGCGTGAACCGGCGGGCGAAACCGGAGGACCGGCCGAACGAAAACTATGCGCGCGAGCTGCTGGAGCTGCACACGCTCGGCGTGCACGGCGGCTACACGCAGGAAGACGTGATGGAGACGGCGCGGTGCCTGACCGGGTGGACGGTGCGGGAGCGGAAACGGTTTTTCCGCGGGCGGGTGGAGTTCCGCGCGCGCGATCACGACGACGGACCGAAGCGCGTGCTCGGCACGGTGATACCGACGGGACTCGGGGCGCGGGATCTCGACCGCGTGCTGGAAATCCTGACGGCGCACCCGAGCACGGCGCGGCACCTCGCGGAGAAGCTGTGCCGGCGCTTCATCGCGGACGAGCCGCCGGCGGGCGCGGTGGCGGCGACGGCGGCGGCGTTTGCGCGCAGCGGCGGCGACATCGCGGCGACGCTGCGGGCGCTGTTCGCGACGGACGAGTTTCGGTCGCCGGCGGCGCGAGGGACGAAGTTCAAGCGGCCGTTCCACCACGTGGTGTCGGCGCTGCGCGCGGCGAACGCGGAGACGGATGCGCGCAAGCCGCTGGTCGACCACCTGGTGAGGCTGGGGCACGCGCCCTTCCGCTACGCGACGCCGGACGGGTATCCGGAGACGGCGGAGCACTGGCGGAACGGGCTGTTGTGGCGGTGGAATTTCGCGGCGGCGCTGGGGGAGAACCGGATCAAAGGCACGCGGATCGACGCGGACGCGCTGACGCGGCGGTTGGGCGGCGACGAGGCGCTGATGGCTACGGTGCTGGGGCGGCGGCCGAGCGCGGACGAGCGGGCGGCGTATCGGGAGAGCGGGGCGGGACTGGCGTTGCTGCTGGCGACGCCGGCGTTCCAGCGATGCTGAGGGCCGGACCGGACGAGGAACGACGCGCACCACGGATGAAAGCGGCACGAAACCACCGGAGGGACGGCGCATGAGCGTGCAGGCGATGGTGTCGGGCAACGGCGACGAGCGGCGGACGCTGGTCGTGATCTTCCTGCGCGGCGCGGCGGACGGGCTGGCGCTGGTGCCGCCGTATTCGGATGCCCATTACCACCGCGCGCGGCCGCGGCTGGGCCTGCGGGCGGACACGTTGACGGGGCTGGACGAACGGTTCGGCCTGCACCCGCGGCTCGCGGCGCTGGCGCCGGCGTGGACGGAGGGCGAACTGGCGGTCGTGCACGCGTGCGGGACGGAGGACCAGACGCGGTCGCATTTCGAGGCGCAGGACCTGATGGAGCACGGCGGGGTGACGGCGGGCGGGTGGCTGGGGCGCTGGCTGCAGACGCGCCCGCCGGAGCGGCGCGGGGCGCTGGCCTGCGTGGCGGTGGGCAAGGCGCTGCCGGAGTGCCTGCTCGGAGCGCCCGCGGCGGCGGTGATGCAGAGCCTCGACGAGTTCACGATCGGCGGGCGGGCGCCGGGATTTCGCACGCAGCTGGAGCGGCTGTATGCGATGGAGCGCGGGCAGCTCGGCGCGGCGGCGCGCGACACCTTCGCGGCGCTGGCGCGGATCGAGGGCATCCGCACGCAGGCGTATCGGCCGGCGCACGGCGCGGACTACGGCAATCCGCGGGACGAGTTTGCGCAGGGCCTGCGGCAGCTGGCGCAGTTGATCAAAGCGGATGTCGGGCTGGAGGCGGCGTCGGTCGACCTGCCGGGCTGGGATTCGCATTTCGCGCAGCAGGGGCAGGTGGAGACGCTGGCGGGGCGGCTGGCGGCGGGCTTGGCGGCGTTTCGGCGCGACCTCGGGCCGCGGCTGGCGACGACCACGGTGGTGGTGATGACGGAGTTCGGGCGGACGGTGGAGGAGAACTCGGCCTTCGGCACGGACCACGGGCGGGGCTCGACGTTGTTTGTGCTCGGCGGCGGCGTGCGGGGCGGGCGGATACACGGCGCCTGGCACGGGCTGGCGCCGGAGAAGCTGGAGAAGCGCGGGGTGTTCGAGGGCTACGGCGATCTGCCGGTGTGGAACAACTACCGCAACGTGCTCGCGCCGGTGCTGGCGCGGCACGGGGCGGACGCGGCGGCGCTGGCGGCGACGTTTCCGGAGTTCGCGCTGGAGCCGCTGCCGCTGTTCGGGGCGTGAGGTGTCGAGCAGGCGGACTGCGGGGTTTTGGCCGCAAAGAGACGCAAAGAGTCGCAGGGCGAGCGCGGGGCTGGGGGCGGCGCCGATGGGCGCCCGGGACGTTTCCGGGGCGGATGAAGGTGCCTCGGCACGGGCTCGCGACTTGGTTGGCGGGCGTTGACAGGCGCGGGGCGGGTGGCGTGCATCGCGGGCTTTTTCCGCCCCGTCACCGTCGCGCGCGCCATGCTCACCTCGCTCCGTGTCCTCTCCGGTTCCGCCCTTGCCTGCCTCTTCGCTGCGGTCGCGGCGGGGGCGTCGAGCGAGTGGAAGGACGCGAAAGGGGCGGTCTTCAAAGGCGAGCCGGTGGAAGTCGTGGGGCCGCTGGCGGTGTGGCGGACGGGCGCGACCTCGAGCAAATTTTTGCCGACGCGGGTGCTGAGCGCGGAGGATTGCGCGCGGTTCCACGCGGCGACGGCGTCGCGCGCGCCGCGGGCGGCGAAGTGGAGCGAGGCGCAGGGCGAGGCGACGCGGGAGTTTGTCGGGCGGTTGTTGCGGCTCGACGGCGGCAAGGCGAAGCCGGCCGACCTCGCGGCGCTGCCGGAGCCGGAACTGCTCATCGTGTTGGCGGCGTCGCGACGGGCGGAGGGGTTTCTGACGCTGATGGACAACCTCGGGCCCTTCGCCAGCCGCATGGCCAAGGTGTATCAGGGCCGCGTGGCGGCGGTGGTGTTGAGCACGTGGGATTCGGGGCAGGAGCCGCGGGCGCTGCCGGGCGGGCGCACCTGGATGATGGTGGATCCGAAGAAGCAGGCGGACATGAAGGTGATGGCGCGCTTCGTGCCGGGCGGCGGCTTCTTCATGATGCTGATGACGCGCGAAGGCGTGCCGCTGTTCGGGGTGCCGGGGGAGACGGTGGACGATGTGCAGCGCTTTGTGGACGGGGCGACGGACATGCTGTGGCAGATCCATCCGGCGAATCCGCGCACGGTGCGGGACCGGGCGCACTACCTGCAGACGGCGCGGGCGCGGGAGTTTGCCCAGGGGGCGACGCCGCCGTTGCTGCTCCTCGATCCGCTGCGGCCGGACGCGCTGCGGGTGCGCGGCGTGAAGCGCGTCGAGGCGGAGCTGGCGGTGTCGGCGGCGGGCAAGATCGAGGCGGCGACGCTGCTGCCGGAGTCGGACGTGCCGGAGGCGCTGGCGGCGCCGCTGGCGGAGGCGTTGAAGCGGAATCCGTTCGTGCTGCCGGCGGTGGAGAACGGCGTGCCGGCGGCGGGCACGGCGCGCTACTCGCTGACGATCGGACCGGCGAACCCGCAGCTGGCGGCGGATGCGGCCTGGGTGACGGGCGAGGCGCGGGTGGACGTGCCGATCAAGAGCTGGTTGGTGCTGAAGCCGATCAAGGTGCCCGAGCAGGTCTTCGCGGGCATCTCGAGCGTCGGCGCGGACGGCACGGTGATGATGCAGGCGGTGACGGCGGGCACTTCGAACAAGGTGTCGAACGCGTCGCAGGTGAACTCGTTCAACAGCGACTGGTTCGACCGCGAAGGCGCGGGCGCGGTGCGGCCGGAGGCGGGGCAGAAGCAGGACGTCGACGGCGAGAAGCTGACCTGGAAAAAGCTGACGCCGGAGCGCGGCGGGCTGGTGGATTTCCTCGGGAGCGCCGACAACCTGGACTACTGCATCGGCTACGCGTGGACGGAGGTCGAGGTGCCGGAGGCGATGGACGGCTGGCTGGGCATCGGCAGCGACGACGGGCTGCGCATCTGGGTCAACGGCGAGCCGGTGAACGACCGGTGGACGCAGCGGACGAGTCGGCTGGACGACGACGTGGTGCCGCTGCGGCTGAAGGCGGGAAAGAACCAGATTTTGATCAAAATCCAGAATGTGCGCGGCCGCTGGAGTTTCACGGCGCGGCTGCGGGTGCGCGGGGCGTGAGCGCGGCGGGGAAATGCCAACGCCGGACGGCGGGAATCGGCGTTGTCGGCGCGGGCGAAACGGCAATCGTGGGCGTCATGAAACTCCTTTTCCTGATCCGGTGGGCGGGCCTGTTCGCGGTGCTCGGCGCGGTCGCGGCGGCGGCGGCGGAGAAATACAAGGTCGGCGACACGTTCGCGGCCTTCTCGACCAAGGACCAGCACGACAAGCCTTTCACCTACGAACCCGGCGCGCGGCTGGTGATCGTGTCGTTCGAGATGGGCACGGGCAAAGCGGCCAACACGTTTTTCGAGACGAAGGGTGCGGCGTTTCTCGGCGAGCAGAAGGCGGTGTTCATCGCCAACATCTATGGCATGCCGGGCATCGCGCGGGCCTTCGCGCTGCCGAAGATGCGGAAGTATCCGCACCGGATTCTGCTCGGCGACGGCGCGGATTTTTTGGCGCGCTATCCGGAGAAGGAAGATTTCCTCACGGTGCTGACGCTCGATCCGAAGGGCACGATCACGGACATCCGGCACGTGAACCCGAAGAAGGAGATGGCGACGATTTTCGCGGCGCCGGCGGGGAAGTGAGGCGCGCGGCCCGCCGGGTTGCGGGGCAACACCCGGACCCGGTGGAAGGCGCCGGCCGCGCCGCGGCGCACTCGGAGGGCGTCGAAAGGGTGGCGGTGGGATTTCCGGGCCCGCCGTGGGCGAGGACATGCTCCCGCGGCCGACGGCGCGTCCGGAGGTCGCGCCGCTACCCTCACCGGCTTTTTCGACGCCCTCTCAGAGGCGGAAGAGTTTCTTGGCGTTTTCGAAAAGCACCTTCCGCTCGACGGCCTTGCTCGGGGAGAATTGGCGGATTTGCGCGAGTTGGCGGGCGCCGGAGCAGGCGGCGACCTCGCCGGTGACGTCGACGCAGTCGCTGCCGTAGAGGAGCTTGTCGGCGTGGCGGGCGAAGAAGCCGCGCGCGTGCTCGGGGTCGCGTTTGAAGGCGTTTTCGCCGGAGCCGGCGCTGAGGTCGGCGAAGATATTCGGGTAGTCGCGGAGGTATTTGTCGGTGAGGCCGCCGGCCTGCACCTTGCCGCGCGGGTAGAGGTTTTTGGCGTCGTTGACGTAGGCGGCGTCGATGTTGGCCCACCAGGTCTGGGCGTGGCCGATGAAGTTCACCGTCGGGTATTTCTCGAGCATGCGGTGGAAGCGCTCGAAGCCGTGGTTGTAGCTGCCGGTCTGCCAGTGGAGGAGAATCGGGACGCGGTAGGCGCGGGCGAGTTCGTAGAGTTTTTGCATCGCGGCGGAGTCGCACTCCACGCCGAACTTCTGTTCGCCGATGATGACGGCGCCGAGCTTGAGGTATTTCTCGACGACGGCGGGGGCGTCGTCGAGGTCGCTGACCTCGTTGGCGCCGAAGCGGAATTCGCCGGGGTGGCGTCGGGCGAGGGCGACGCAGTCGTCGTTGCCGGTGACGGTGCCGTCGAGGCCGTTGGCCTTGCCGTCGAGGGTGGAGGTGCGGACGACGGGGCGGCCGGCGGGGAGCAAGATCGTGGTGGTGACGCCGGTGGCGCGTTGGTGGGCGACGAGGCCGTCGTGGGTGCGCGGCGCGGGCAGGATGTGCTGCCAGGCGGCGTTGCGGCCGCCGCCGTAGTTGGTGTGCTGGTGGATATCGATGATCGGCTCGGCGGGGTTGCGCAGATCGGCCGCGGCGGCGGGGCGGGCGACGGCCAAGGCGGCGGCGGAGGCGACGAGAAATTCGCGGCGCGAGAGGGGGCGGGGGGCGTCCATGCGGCGGAGAAAAGGCGGTGCGCGCGGCGGAGGCAAAGCCGGAGTGCGGCGCGGGCGATCGCGGGGGCGCGCGGTCGGCGGTCGGCCCGCGGGGCGCGCGGGCCGCGTGGGGCGCGGCGTGCCCGAACGGGAACGGACGTCTCCGTCGGGAAATCTTTTCGCGGGACGAACGCCGGATTGCCACCGCGGGGGGCGGGCGTATCTGCTCGGCGCTCCGCAACTACCCCGTATGAAAAAACTCGGATATCTCCTCCTCGCGTTCGTCGCTCTCGCGGCGCGCGCCGAACTGAAAATGCCGGCCATCTTCGGCGACCACATGGTGCTGCAGCAGAAGACGGCCAACCCGGTCTGGGGTTGGGACTCGCCCGGCACGAAGGTGACGGTGACGTTTGCGGGCCAGACGCACTCGGCGACGGCCGGCGCCGACGGCCGCTGGACGGTGAAGCTCGCGGCGGTGCCGGCGACGAAGACGCCGCAGACCATCACGGTGACGGCGGGCGCGGCGAAGAAGGAGTTCAAGGACGTGCTCGTGGGCGAAGTGTGGATGTGCTCCGGCCAGTCGAACATGCAGTGGTCGATGGCGCAGACCTACACGGGCGACATCGAGAGCGCGTCCGCGCGCCGGCCGCACCTGCGTATCATCTCGGTGCCGCAGGTGGGCACGCAGGAGTTGAAGACGGATTTCAAGGGCCAGTGGGAGATCGCGAATCCGGACAACGTGAAACAGTTCAGTGCGGTCGGCTACATCTACGGCCGCTACCTGCACGACATCCTCGACGTGCCGGTGGGCCTGATCGACAACGCCTGGGGCGGCTCGGCCGCGGAGGCGTGGGTGCGCCGCGACGTGATCGAGCAGGATCCGCGTTACGCCGCGCTGATGGAGACCACGCGTCGGCGCGAGGCCGACCTGAAGTCGGACAAAACGAAAGCCGACGAGGCCGCGGCGGCGGCGAAGCACACCGAGGCGGTGACGAAAGCGAAGGCG
>JBILLY010000607.1:0-3744 GCA_044375835.1 Opitutaceae bacterium | reverse complement strand
AACGACGGCCTGCCCGACGCCTGGCAGGAATGGCAGCTCTACCAGGCCGGCCGTCGCCCGGGCCAGGCCGGCTGGGACATCGGCCTCATCACCCGCGACGGCGATTTCGACGGCGACGGCACGTCCAACTTCCTCGAATACCTCGCCGGCACCTTCGCCGGCGACGCCACCGAGCGCTTCGAGCTGCGCCTGACCGGCAAGACCGCCACGGCGGTGAACTTCGAGTTCTACGCCATCACCGGCAAAGTCTACGGCATCGAGCAAAGCTCCGACCTGCGGACGTGGACCGCGGCCGAGTTTGCCCTCACCCCGGGCGGCGCGACCAAAACCCTGCACCAAGCCGCCGCCGTGGGCGTGCAGGCCGCCAACATCCCCGCTTCGGCGGACACCTCCCGGTTCTACCGGCTCACCGTGCGATGAAAATCCTACTCAAACTGGCCGAGAGTCTGGGGCTGAGAGCCGAGAGCCGAACCCGCCTCGGAGGGATCTGCGGCCGTCATTCTGCGCTCTCAGCTCTGGCCTCTCCCCTCTCAGCTTCCCTCGTCGTCGCCCTCGCGCTGCTCGCGCCCGCCGCGCGCGCGCAGTGGCAGACCACCACCTACACGCTCAAGGGCGGCTGGAACGCGATCTACCTGCACGGCGATGCCACCCACGCCTCCATCGACGCGCTCCTCGCGTCCCACCCGGAGGTCGTCTCCGTCTGGCGCTGGAATCCCAACCCCTCCCAGATCCAATTCAGCACGTCGTCGCTGATTCCCGTCCCCGGCACGCCCGAGTGGAGCGTCTGGACCCGCGGCGGCACCGGCAACACCCTCGCCGCGCTCACCGGCCAGACCGCCTACCTCGTCGAGTGCAGCGGCTCCGTCGCCAACACCTACGTCGTGCCGATCGTGCAACGCGTGCAGCCGCCGCGCAGCACCTGGGTGCGCAACGGCGCCAATCTCCTCGGCTTCCCTTCGCGCCTCGATACGAGCTATCCGTCGTTCACGGGCTACTTCGCCACCTTCCCCGTGGCGACGGCCGTCAACTCCCGGATCTACAAATACGTCGGCGGTCCGCTCGGCGCCGCCAACCCGATCCAGGTCTTTTCCCCCGGCTCCGAGGAACTCGACCGCACCCGGGCCTACTGGTTCGAGGCCGCCGTCGTTTCCAATTTCTACGCGCCGGTCGAGGTCAGTCCTTCCAATCTCGAAGGCCTCGTCTACGGCCGCACCGGCTCGCTCGTCACCGTGCGGGTGCGCAACCGCACCTCCGCCGCGCTCACGCTCACCGCGGCCCCGGTGGACTCCGCCGCCGCGCCCGTCGGCCAGGACCAGATCTCCGGTCCCGTGCCGCTGACCTACCGCACCTTCAACACCGCCGCCGCGGCCTACGAATTCCGGGCCGTGACCGCCGCCAATCCGGTCGCCGTGGTAGTCGCCCCGCAGTCCTCGGTCGAGCTCACCTTCGGCCTCGACCGCGCGTTGATGACGGGCCCGGCCGACTCGTTCTACGCGTCGCTCCTGCGCTTCACCGACAGCGGCAACCTGATGGACGTTCTCCTCCCGGTCAGCGCCCGCGTCTCCTCGCTGGCCGGACTCTGGGTCGGCGAGGTCGCCGTCACCCAGGTGTCCAACCGCACCCTCGCCCGACTCCACACGGTGCAGGTCACGCGCACCGCCGGCAGCGTCGTCACGACCGTGCTCAGCCGGGCCGTGCAAAGCGGCGCGACTACGCTCGGCGCCGCCACCTTGCCGTCCGGCAGCGCGGGCACCTTGACCTACCAATGGCGGAAAAACGACCAGGCCATTGCCGGCGCCACGGGGGCGAATCTCGCGCTGAACCCCGCGGAGATGACCGAGTCCGGGGCCTTCGGCTCCTCGGTGCCGAAGGCGTTTCCGCTGCGCGTTCTCCTGCACGTCGATCACTCCGGTTCCGCCCGCCTGCTCCAGCAGGTCTTCATCGGCAAGCTCGCCGCGACGCCGCACCTGCTGGGCCTCTCCACGGTCGAGTCGGGTTTGAAGGCCGACGAAAAGGCCGACGCCCAGCGGATCGTCGCCGCGCATCTCCCGCCCGATGCCGTGCTCGCCGCCGGCTCGGGCTCGGTCGCCCTCGGGCAGACGCTCGTCCGCAGCTTCACCCTCGCGCATACGGCGCCGACCAATCCTTTCGTCCACACGTATCACCCGGACCACGACAACCGCAACGCCCGCTTCGAGCCGGCGCCCCTCGCCGCCGGGGTGGAGAGTCCGGCCGTCACGCGCGCCCTCAGCTTCACCTTCGCCCCGTCGGCCCCCGCCGGGACCTCCGCCGCCGGATGGGGCAGCACCGTGCTCGGGGGCACCTACACGGAAACCGTCACCGGGCTCCATCGCCACCCGGTGACCGCGATCGGCACGTTCGAACTCCGCCGCGTGAGCGAGATCGGGGCCATCACCACCAACTGAACCCGCACCGGCGCCGAATCATGAAAACCGTTTCCCCGTTCCGCCCGCGGCTCCTTCCGGCCGTCCCGCCGCGCTCCCGCGTCGCCGGCGTGCCGTTGCTCGCTCTCGTCGCCGTCGCGTGCGCCCTCACCGTCGCTCCCTCCGTCCACGCCCAGTTCGAGATCCGCGGCGATCCGTTCACCCGCCTTTTCCAGGGCGCCAAGCCCAACGGCGGCACGCCCGCGGCGACCTCCGCGCAGTTCTCCGGTGTCTTCTCCGGCGCCGGCGGTTCCTCCGCGCGCGATCCGAGCACCACGCTCACCGTGCGTTTTCCCGCAAGCACCGGCCCGGTGCGCATGGTCCTGCACCGCGCCGCCGTGGGCAACGCTTTCGCCGCCGGCGTCCCGCGCTACAACCTCGGCGACACGATTCTCCCGCCGACCGTCTCCGCCGACGGCACCGCGCTTGCGGCCGGCGATACCACCTATTGGCGGGCCGAGCCGGTCCGCCTGGGGGAAGTGTTCGCCCAGGCCGCGGCGCCGACCGCGGAGACGCCGTCGCCCCTGGTGATCGCCCGCATCGTCGTCACGGCCGGCGGTGCCAACTACACCTCCCCTCCGACCGTCGTGCTTTCCGGCGACGGCACCGGCGCCACCGCGGTCGCCACGGTCGTCCAGGGTGCCGTCGTCTCCGTCTCCCTCACCTCGGCCGGCAGCGGCTACACCGCCTTGCCCGCCGTCACCTTCTCCGGCGGCGGCGGCTCCGGCGCGGCGGCGGTCGCTGAAGCGACCGTCCTCCCGTATTACTCCAGCCCCCACGCCGGTCGCGTCTTCGCGTCGCAGGCCGGTCGTGTCACCGTCACGTGGGTGACGGAGCGGGCCGTGGCGGTCGCCGGCGACGCCTCATTGCGCCGCCGCTTCCGCACCGAGTCCTTCGCGGTTTCCTCCGCCACGCGGAAGCCCACGCGGACGATTTACTGGACGGAGCGCAGCTTCATCGGCCCGGTCGTCAACGTGCCCTCCGGCCGGATCGAGACGGTGAACCCCGTGTTCAGCGCGCTGTTTCCCCGCACCGTGGATCGCGAGTATCAGGCCGTGGGCGTCTCCGCGCCGGTCGATCCGTCCGCCGCGCCGCCGACGGAGCGCCGCACGCTCTGGTTCGAGCGGGTCGCCGGCATCGGCCAGCTCCGGGCCTACAACGCCGAGGGCCGACTGCTCGTGGAATATCTCGGCGCGTTGAAAACCGGCAGCACCGATGTCCACGAATTCCTCGGCGCCGACATCGTGGACGTCGAGCGCACCGCGCCGACGGTCGAGGTCACAGTCAACCTCGGCGACCG
>JBILLY010000606.1:0-3755 GCA_044375835.1 Opitutaceae bacterium | reverse complement strand
GCGAAACTCAAGGCCGCCGGCCCCTCCTTCCTCCTCGAATCCGTCGAGGGCGGCGAACACCTCTCGCGCTACAGCTTCATCGGCTGCCGCCCGCGCAAGATCATCGCCTGCGGTCCCGCGACCACGGAAATCCGCACGCCCGGCGCCGCCCCGCAAACCGTCCCCACGCCGGCCGATCCCCTCACCCTCGTCGAGGCCGAGATGCGCGCCTTCAAGCCCGTCGCCATCCCCGGCCTGCCGCGCTTCACCGGCGGCGCGGTCGGCTTCATCGGCTACGAATACGTCACCCGCATCGAGCCGTCCGTGCCCGCCGCGAAACGCGACGAACTCGGCCTGCCTCTCCTCTACTTCATGTTCTCGGATTCGCTGCTGATCTTCGATCGCGCGAAGCAGACCCTGCGCCTCTGCGTCAACGCCCACGTCCCCGCGGGCGGCGCCGAGGCCGCCTACGCCGCCGCCGTCGCCGAACTCACCGCGCTCCATGCGCTCCTCCGCGAGCCCCGCGCCCTCGCCCCCGCCCCGCTCGTCGACGTCCCGCCCCTCGCCGTCCCGCCCGGCAACTTCACCCGGCCCCGTTTCGAACAGGTCGTCGAGGACGGCAAGGAATTCATCCGCTCCGGCGACATCATCCAGTTCGTCCCTTCGCAGCGCTTCAGCCGCCCCTTCGCCCCGTCCGCGCTCGATCTCTACCGCGCGCTCCGCACGGTGAATCCGTCGCCCTACATGTTCATTCTGGAGACCGGCGATTTCGCCATCGTCGGCGCTTCCCCGGAGGTCCATGTGCGTCTGACCGACGGCCTCGTCGAGATCCGCCCCATCGCCGGCACCCGCCGCCGCGGCGCCACGCCCGCCGAGGACCTCGCCCTCGAAAAAGACCTGCTCGCCGACGAAAAGGAGCGCGCCGAGCACCTCATGCTCGTCGACCTCGCCCGCAACGACATCGGTCGCGTTTGCCGCTACGGCTCGGTCAAAGTCCCCGAGATGATGGTCATCGAGCGCTACTCGCACGTCATGCACATCGTGTCGCAGGTCGAGGGCCGGATCGCGCCCGACAAGACCGCCTACGACCTCATGCGCGCGACGTTTCCCGCCGGCACGGTCACCGGTGCGCCCAAGATCCGCGCCATGCAGATCATCGCCGACTACGAGCCCACGCAGCGCGGCTTCTACGCGGGCGCGCTGGGCTACTTCGGCTACGACGGCAACAGCGACACCTGCATCATGCTGCGCACCGCGCTGCTGAAGGACGGCCTCATCCACATCCAGGCCGGCGCCGGCGTCGTCGCCGATTCCGTGCCGGCCTCGGAGTATCTGGAAACCGTCAGCAAGGCGTCGGCCCTGCTCAAGGCCGTCGCCCTCGCCGAGCGCTTCTGACCGCGGCCGCTCAGCGCGGCGCCTCGCCGTCCGGCAAGCGGTTGCGCACATCGCCGCCGACCGCGGGATTGGCGCTCGCGCCGCGCCCCCCGCGTCCCGCCGGAGGCGGCGGCGCCGGCGGCACTTCGTCCGGCAGCGCATCCTTGCACAATTCCAGCACCTCGATCGCCGTCAGGCCGCCCTGCGCCGCGCCGTTGGTGCTCACCCGCGGCGCCTCGTCGAAGGGATTCAACACCAGCGGCCCCGCCACCCGCGTCGTCGGACCCGTGCCGCCGTGACCGAGTGCCGCCGTGGCCCGCTGCGCGAACACCGTGTTCTTGGTTTTCCAATACGCGTAGGCCGCCAGCCGCGGCGTGCCCTGGCTCTGCGGTCCCTGTTCGCCGAGATACCTTCCGTCCGCACCTTCCGCGCCGGTCTCTTTGTCCTTCGCCAGCACCTCGGCCGGCGCGCTCCCGAGCCGGCAGTATTGCAGCCACATCCTCTGCCAAGCCGGATGATCGATGAGTTCGTTGAGCTCGAAGATCACCTGCGCCCCGCCTTGGATCGTCGCCAGATTGTAGCTGCCCACCTGGTCGGACACCTGGAAAAGTTTCCCCGTCGCCGGATCGAACCCGAACACCAGATTGCGGCCCGACTTCAGCCAGTAGGTCATGCCCGCCAGCGAATCCATCCCGGCCACGATCTTGTCGCGCCACCGCGTGTCGCCGGTGCGCTCCCACTCCGTCATCCAGTAGCTCACGTAGGCGAACCAGTCCGGGCCCGCCCGCACCCGCGCCGGATATTTTTTCTCCGCCTCGGTGATCGGCTGCGCCAGCCGCATCGGGTCCAGCGTCAGCGAAGTTTGGTCCGCATTGGCCACCTCTCGCATCAAGTCGCCCGTGCGCTCGTCGGTCGTGAGGTAGTAATAGTAGCGCTTCAGGCCCGCCATGCTGATGCGGACTTCCTTCGCCCCGCAGCCCCAGTGCCGGACGTTGTGGCGCGACCCCAGCCCGGCCAGCGGCCCGAGGTGGTAGCAATCCACCTCGCTCGTGTGGCGCGTCATCGCCTCCGCCATGCGGAAAACATCCGCCCGCCCCGTGCGCAGAAAACTCATCCACAGCCACATGTCGGTGCCGAGTTCCGTGTTGTCCCACGCCATGCCGCCGAGGTCGTAGTTCCAGACGTGCCGCTCGCGGTCGTAGCTGTGCATCACGTCGCCGAAATCCCAAAAGCCATACCAGCGCTGCGCCTCGATCTGCCGTTTGTAGAACTCCAGCGTCGCGTCCAGCTGCTCCTCGACCGCGCGTTTGAACGGCGTCGACTTGTCCGGCAGGCTCCAGATCCCCAGCGCGCGCACCGCATGCAGATACTCCGGCCGCGCGACCAGCAGCGGCGGCTGCTCGCCGATCCGCGCCTGCGCCGCCGTCTCTTCCCGGCTCGGCACCGCCGCCGCCGGAAAAAGCGTCAGCTCGCTCGTCCGCGCGACCCCGAGCGGCGTGCTCAATCCCGGCTGCACGTCCTCATAGACGGCGATCAACCCGTGCGCCCGCGTGTCGTAGTGCCGCATGTCCATCGCGTCCGCCTCCGGCGACCAGAGCCACGCGCGCAGCGTCGCCTCGCCCGACGCCGCGCCCGTCACCTCCAGCGAGGCCGGGTGCGATTGCCAGAAATTCCGCAGGCTCACGCCCAGCCCGCCGCTCGCATCGCCGACAAACACGTGGCCCGACGCCCGCCGCCCCGCGCCGCACGGGATCCACGCGCTCTGCGCATTGGTCCGTTTCACGATGGAAAAGCCGTCGGCATTCGGCTGCGTCAGTTTGAAGGCATCCCACACCGCCCAGTCCGCCAGCCAGCCCCGGCTGCGCTCGCTCAGGTCCGCCTTGTTCGGCAGCCGTTTGCCCTGCAGCTGGTCGGGATACACGTTCGCCCCGCCCGCACCGGGATAGACGACCATCGCGCCGCCGCGGCCGACCGCCGGCTGGATCGGCTCCGCCCACAGCCCGCCGTCCTCGCCGGAAAAACGCACGTGCCGGTTGTGCACCTCCTCGCGCAGCGGCACCGCGAACTCCAGGCCCAGCCCCCGGATGAAATCCGTCTGCTCGTCGCCGTTGTAGATGATCGTGTGCACGACCCGCACGGTTTCGCGCCCGGCGTGGAAATACAGCCGCACGACAAACGGCAGCCACTCCCGCGATCCCGCGGCCGCCTTGTGCACGCCTTCCACTTTCAACACCGCCCGCACGGGCCCGTTCTGCTCCACCGTCACCTGCCGGATCCTGCCCTCGAACCGTTCGCGCCGCGGCGCTTCCGCCGCACCATCGCTCGGCCCGTGCTGCAAAACGCACACCAGCCGCCCCTGCCGCGCGACTTCCCGGCCGTCCACCGCCAGAGAATCGATCAGG
>JBILLY010000605.1:0-3768 GCA_044375835.1 Opitutaceae bacterium | reverse complement strand
GCCGCTTCATCAATTCCAACACCTCCATCTTCCAGTATTCCGTGTTCTTCCAGGGCAACCTCGAGATGAACCCCGGCACCGACACCGTCATCAACGGCGACATCATCGCCAACGGTTCCATCTACATGGGCCCCCAGTCCGGCCGCACCCTCACCATCAACAACAAGGTCCGCTACCTCGCCGACCAGTATTTCAACCAGACTTCCGGCGGCGTCACCACCTACTCCAACCCCACCGCCCCCGCCCCGCCCGTCACCCTCGTCGCCCCCACCTTCGCCACTTCCCAGGCCTCCCAGGTCGAGACCCTCGGCGAACAGGAAAACCTCCTCGGCGGCATCGACGCCACCGCCACCGCCCAAGGCCGGCCCGACCTCTTCGGCCCCTCGGGCAACACCACGCCGTCCACCTGGACCGCCCCCCAGTTGGGCGCCGCCGAAAACAACGTCTACCGCTCCATCATCGTCCCCCCGCCCAACGCCGCCGCCTCCACCGAGTATCCCAACGCCTCCGGCGGCACCGGCGACGACTCCGTCATCGCCGTCCAACGCGCCTACAACCGCGCCCAGCTCATCATCACCGTCGAGGCCTCCGGCACCACCACCTTTGCCAAAGTCGTCGACGGCGTCTCCACCAACGTCACCACCCTCTTCCCCTCCGTCGCCGCCGCCCCCGCCAACGTCCGCGACCTCCGCGAGGGCGTCGACGTCAAGATGACCAATATCAACGTCGCCACCCTCAAGACCGTCCTCGACAACCTGCGCGTCGCCGACGTTTCGCGCACCGCGCACCCCGAGGCGTTCAATTTCAACGGCATCCTCTACGTCAACCTCAAGAGTTCCACTGCCACCGCCCCCGCCGCCATCCGCCTCATCAACGCCGAGGCGATCCCCGCCAACGGCAACGACGGCTTCTCCGTCGCCACCAACGGCGGCCTGTATGTTCAGGGCAATTACAACACCCTCAACCCCATCGCCAAACCCTCCGGCGGCACCCGGCCCATCCCCGCGATGCTCATCGCCGACGCCATCACCGTGCTCTCGTCGAATTGGTCCGACGCCAACGCCACCGGCACCCTCGCCGTCCGCCAAGCCACCTCCGGCACCACCACCATCAACGCCGGCCTTCTCACCGGCAACGTCCCTTCCACCACCACCAGCACCTCCGGCGGGGTGCAGAATCTCGTCCGCTACCTCGAGGATTGGTCCGGCCGCACCGTCGCCTACTACGGCTCCCTCGGTCGCCTCTTCACCTCCACCCACTTCGACGCCCCGTTCGGCGGCGCCGGCACCATCTACAACATCCCCAACCGCACCTTCACCTTCGACACCAACATGCTCGAGAACAAGCCGCCCGGCTCCCCCACCACCACCGCCTTCAGCCGCGGCAGCTTCTTCACCTGGTAACCAGCCGGCCCGCCTCCGCCCCGTCCCGCCTCCGCGCCCCGAGATTCCCCCCGCGGCCTTTCGCCTTCCGCCTTCCGCCTTTCGCCTTTCGCCTTTCGCCTTCCGCCTTTCCTTCGCCATGCCCGCCCGCACCGCCACGCCTGCCTCCGTCCTCACCGGCACGCACTTCCGCACCGTTGCGCGCCGCGATGTGATCCGCTTCGGCGGCGATGACCACCGCTTCGTCGCCCTCCGCGCCCACCGTCTCCTCCGCCAAGGCACCCTCTCCCTCGCCGAACTCGCTTCGCCCGACCTCGCCCCCGACCCCGAGGTCACCGCCGTCATCCCCGCCCGCAACGAAGCCGCCACCGTCGCCTCCGTCGTCCGCGAGTGCCTGCACTACGCCGGCCGCGTCCTCGTCGTCGAGGGCGGCTCCGACGACGGCACCGCCGAGATCGCCGCCCTCGCCGGCGCCGAAGTCATCCGCGACCAGGGCCTCGGCAAGGGCGCCGCCCTCCGCCACGCCGTCGCCCACGTCGCCACGCCCTACTGCGTCTTCGTCGACGCCGACGGCTCCCACGACCCCATCGACATCCCGCTCCTCGTCGCCCCGCTCAAAGCCGGCCGCGCCGACCACGTCGGCGGCTCCCGCCTCCTCGGCGGCTCCGACGAACTCCACGGCGGCCTCGACGAATTCCTCCGCCTCGCCGGCTCCGCCTTCATCACCTGCGTCATCAACCGCCGCTTCGGCGCCCGCCTCTCCGATTCGCAAAACGGCTTCCGCGCCCTCCGCACCGAGGTCTTCCGCGCCCTTCCGCTCCGCTCCCGCCACACCACCATCGAGATGGAGATGATCATGGCCACCCTCGCCGCCGGCTACCGCCTCGCCGAGGTCCCCACCCACGAGCGCCCCCGCGCCGCCGGCTTTTCCAAAATCTCCCTCGCCCGCCCCGGCACCTGGTTCAGCTACGGCTGGTGCCTCCTGCGCGGCCTCTGCGCCCGCCGCACCGCCCCCCGGGATGCCGCCGCAGCCGACGCCGCGGCCGACGCCGCGTCGTCGCCGCATCGGCCCGCGCCCCGCGAGTTTTCCGCCCCGTCCGCCTTGAGCGTTGAACGTTGAGCGTCGCGCGCCGAGCCTTCCGCCCCGCGCGTCCCTCCCGGCCGCCGCGCTTCCGCCTTCCGTGTTTTTCGTGTCTTTCGTGGTGACCTTCTCCGTCTCATGACTCCGTCCCCCGAAGCCGTCATCGGCCTCTGGGACGGCCACGACGCCGGCGCCGCCCTCGTGATCGACGGCCGCGTCGTCCTCGCCCTCAACGAAGAGCGCCTCAGCGGCCGCAAGCTCGACGTCGGTTTCCCCACCCGCGCGCTCGCCGCGATGCACGCCGCCGCCGCCGGTCGCCGCGTCGTCTACGCTCCCACCACCTCCGACCCCGCCAAAACCCTCACGCGCGTCGTCCCTTCCCTCAAAGAAAACTACTACCACCTCCGCCGCCGCCTCGTCCCGCCCGGCCCGCTCCACGGCCTCAAGCAGCACGCCAAATACGCGCTCACCCAGCTCCCCACCTCGGGCCTCTTCCGCGGCCTCGCGCGCCGCCACTTCGCCTCCGCTCTCGGCGTCCCCGCCGCCGACGTCCACCTCGTCGACCACCACCACGCCCACGCCGCCTCCGCCGCGTATTGGCCCGCCTGGGACACCGACGCCTGCATCGTCACCCTCGACGGCATCGGCGACGGCGAGTCCGGCTCCGTCTGGCGCTGGTCGGAGAACGACTCCGCCCTCCGCCCCCTCCTCTCCGTCCCCGGCTCCGCCTCCCTCGGCCTCTTCTTCGAGCACGTCACCCAGGAGCTCCAGATGCGTCCCCTCGAGGACGAGGGCAAGGTCATGGCCCTCGCCACCTACGCCGCCGACATCGCCGTCGAGAAAAACCCCTTCCTCCCCTGGTTCTCGCTCACCGCCGACGCCCGCGGCCTCCCCGTCCTCCGCTGCTCCGTCCCGCCGTCCCGCATGGCCGCCGCCGTGCGCGACCTCGTCTGGTGCACCCCGCGCGAGCAACTCTGCCGCCAGGCCCAGCAAACCCTCGAGGTCATCGTCCCCCGCTTCTTCGCGCTGCTCGCCGCCGCCACCGGCTGCTCCGCCTTCGGCTACGCCGGCGGCGTCGCCTCCAACATCAAGGTCAACCGCCTCATCCGCACCACGCCCGGCATCGCGCGCCTCGAAGTCTGCCCCGCCATGGGCGACGGCGGCCTCGCCCTCGGCGCGGCCCTCGCCGTCTGGCACCGCCTCTCCGGCCGCCGCCCCGCGCCCTTCGCCGATTTCCGCCTCGGCCGCGACCACGGCGACCTCGGCGTCGACGCCGAGGCCGTCGCCCGCGCCACCGGCGCCACC
>JBILLY010000604.1:0-3785 GCA_044375835.1 Opitutaceae bacterium | reverse complement strand
TCAGACACGACACTTGGGGCTTTGGTTGCATGCGATCGTCTTAGAACCGTCCGCTCACGCCGACATTGAGGCGGGCGCCGTAAAGTTCGCTCATCGTGATATGTCGCGGAGAGGCGCTGACCCAGTCGGGCGACTTGTTGAAGACATTGATAAAGTCGATGAACACGGTGAGCGACGGACGCACCCGATACTGGAGGTTGAGATCCACGGTGGGATCGTCCGTGACCCGGCTCTGCGAACCCGGGCTGGCGTTATAAGTATCCAGATAGCCACTCTTGAAGTGATAGGTGGCACGCGCTTCGAACTTCTTGTAACTGAAACTGACGCCGATATTATATGTCGTCGGCACAAAATCAGCGAGTTCGGCCACCCCCTCTGCATAGGAGCCTTCCGTGCGCAAACGGGTGTAATTCGCAAAGACCGACAAGCCATCGAACGGCTTGGGCAGCCAGCGCAGTTGCTGGCTGTAGTTTAGTTCGACCCCCTCGACCAGCGCCGATCCGAGGTTGCCCGTGGAGGTCAGTTCAAAGGCTTCGTATCGTCCTTCGAAACCATTGTTGGCCCCGGAGCCGATAATCGAGGTGGTCCGGTAGAGGAAATCGGTGATGTCCTTGCGGAAAACACCGGCCGAAACAACGCCCGCAGGCTCGATGTAGTATTCGGCCGAGAAGTCGTAAGTCTGCGCGCGCTGCGGTTTCAAACCGGGATTATTCCTGGTCACGCGGCCGAGACCGCGTCCATCGGTGTTATACGAGACCGAGGTGTCGGGCACGAGGGCGCTGATCGCCGGTCGGGCGCCGCTGGTGGAATAACTGGCCCGCAGGAGAAAACCGGGCGACAGATTGTATTTCAGGTGAACGCTGGGATACCACGCCTGATAGGAGCTGGCGACCGTGGCGGTGCTTTGGGTGGCCGCCTGGGGATCGGCCAGCGAGCCTGTGCCTTTGACCTCCGTGTGCTCGAAGCGGGCACCACCGAGCACATTGAGTTTGCCCAGGGTGACCGTGGCTTGCGCATAGCCGGACCTTACGTCCTCGGCGATGCGGCGCGCTACCCCGCGGACCAGGGTCGTCGCGCTGCTCGGGACCCAGTAACCGGGATTACTCTGAAACAAATTTTCGGCGATACGGTAGTCGAGATGATCCCGCTGCATCATCGTATTGTTGAAAAGGCTGTAGCGGTAGTTTGGGTTAACAAACGAACCGATATTATCGTCGTTCCGACCCGTCGCAGGATTCAGCCCGGCCACGCCGTCTGCACCCACGAGATTCCAATTGGGACCGAACACGGTATACCAACGATACTGGCGACGATAATCGACGCCCGTCTTGAAGGAGACAGGAAACGCCCAACGGCTGAGCTTGTGCTGGATATCGGCCCGTGCGTTGGTGATGTCCTCAAACGTGTAATCGTCGGTCAGTATCCGCCGTGTATTGCTGCCGGAGTAATTGTTGAAATCGCTGCCGGGCCCGATCGTGGCACCATAGGTCTGCGTGTAGACCGGACGTGACGGGTCGTTCGAGGTGTCGACACCGATGCCCACTCCGCCGGTCCGCCGGGCTTCGAAGAGGTAGCTCTTTTGCCGGGAGTTCGACGGATTGTAGGAAGCCTGCATAACCAAAAGTGTATCATTCCACTTCTTCCGGGCCTCCGTGCCGAACTTGGATTGCTGGGACAGCTTTCTCCCGCTGCTTGAGCGGTTGCGAATCGTGGCATGCAGCAATTCGTTGTAGGTATCGGTGAACCCCGGAGCGATGCCGGCGGCCGCGTTGGTGGAAGTGCGCGGCGTGCCACCGGCCTCGATGGCCGCGCGGCTCACCCGGCTGTAATCCGCCACTCCATTCGTGGAGGTGATGTCCCAATCCGAACGGTCGCCGGCGAAGGTATAATAGTTGAACGAGGCGCTGAACCCGAGGCGCAGAGTCTGATCGAGCCGATACTCCAACTTGCCCGAGATGCCGGCGCGAACACGCGTGTCGATGTCGTTGAGTTGGCGGGCACGGGTGGAGATCAAGTTGTCCACGTTGGGCCGGTTCATCTGCACTCGGTCACGGGTGTTGATGGTCTGGGAAAGGGACCCTGAGAGGGCGACGCCCCATTTCCGATCGGCGCCAAAAGTGTCCAGATAAGTCAGGGCCGCCGTCGGACCATATTTGCCCAGGTCCACCCAACCGTGGTCGCCGCGCACAAAGTCTCCATGCCGGTAGGTGTTCAAGTTCAGGCCCAGCCGGTAGGTGATGACGCGCTGCTTGAAATCAAAGGCGGACTTGGTGACGAGATTCACGGTTCCGCCCAGCGAGTCCGCCGATTGATCCGGCGTATTACCCTTGGTGATCTCGATTTCTTTGATCAACTCGGAGGGCACCTGGTCGATGAGCGGTGCGCGGTCGCCCTGGGGAGAGAATCCGGTGGTCGCCCCCGCGGTGCGGGAGCCGTCCAGCGTGACGGAGTTGAGTTCCGGCGGCGCGCCACGCAGGCCGATGCCGACGATATCGCCCGCCTCCTTGGTCACCGCGACACCGGTGAGATTCTGCAGAAAATTGCCGATGTTGCCGTCGGCTACGTTGCCGTAGGCGTCCATGGAGACTACGCTCTTGATGTTCTCTGCGGTGCGTTGCCGTGTGATCGCCGCGGCGTTGCCTTCGCGCTGACCGGCCACCGAAAAGGCTTCGAGTTTGTAGATCGCAGCGTTTAACGCCAACGGCACCAGCGAGGTTTGGCCCGCTGTCACAGCCACGGTCGTCACCTGAACATCCAAGCCCGTGTAAAACGCGCGGAGCTGTTGGCGACCGGCCGGCACTCCGGCAAAAGCGAAGCTGCCGTCGCGCTGCGTCGTCGTCACCCGCTCGGTGCCGACAATCCGCACTTCCGCACCCTCGAGGAAGTCGCCCGTGCCCTCGTTTCTCACCGTGCCGTTGATCGTGCCGGTGCCGGCAGTCTGCGCGCCCACCGGAAGGACCAGCATCAGGCCGGCCACAAAAATACCGGTGGCGCGCAGGCTGCGCCAGTTAAGTCGGAACAAGAGGGTGTAAACAGGCTTCATGGACTTGGGATTTTTCTGGGGGACCGGGTTTGGGGAAAATTTCAGGGGGAAAATCATCCTTGTCGCTAAATCGTTTTAGCTGTCGCTCGCTCGTCAACCATTTTTCAACTCTCCGATAAATCTAGCCACGCGCCGCGCCTACCGGATCACGACCTCGTCAACGTAGAACGTGGCCGGCGCCACGGCGGCGTCGGGATTGGGCAGGTCCGCCAGAACGGAATAACGGTTGGTCTGCCGCGTGGGCTCGGTGCGGAAGGCACCGGTGCAAAAGGAGAGTCGCTCCACCGTAGTCGCCGCCTCGGCGAAGGCCGCCTGGCGTACAACGACCCGGCCATCCCACGCCAGATCAAATCGTCCCGTCGCCGCATTGATCGAAAGTTCGGCCTGATACCAACGTCCGGCGAGGAAAGGCCCGGCGTCTACCTCCCGCGCACCGTCGCTCGCGCGCACCCGGCCATCTTCGCCCAGTGCAATGCGCACCGGCCGATGTCCCGCCCCGTCGAGCACCTCGATCTCCATGCGCCCTGCATCCACCTGCCGGGCGAAAATGCGGAATCCAATGCGGACCGCCGTCGCCTCGGCGAATACCCGCACCGCCTTGGCGTGGTCGTAGGGGTCGCGATCCTCAAGCAGCAGGCTCTTCTTCGCGGCCGACGGGAATTCCGCGATGCTCACGTTTGCCCAGCGGGGGCGGTAGACGTTCCAATCGGGAATGGCGCCGCCCGCGTTCAGTTGATCGAAC
>JBILLY010000603.1:0-3787 GCA_044375835.1 Opitutaceae bacterium | reverse complement strand
GACCTTGATCGTGAGGTCGCCGCCGCACCGCCGCCTGCGAATTGGGGATTACCGGAGCTTTCCGGCAGGAGCTACGTCAAGCGAAGTCCGGATGGATCAATCGTCGTGCTCTCGGCAAACGGAGGATGGGTCCGCCGCCGGGACAGTATCCGCTTCGCGGCTATCGCAGGTATTCCAGCACGAGGAGTCCTTGCCGTTTCGGACGCTCAGCAAGACGGGTCCATCTGGGTCCTGCACCCTTCAAACGGGAACCAAGGCGCTGCGGCAGCCCAAATACGTCTGGCAGGAGACGCCGCCGAGTGGAAGCCCCACGAAATTACGGCACTTCCCGCAGTCGGTGAACCCCGCAGCATCTTCGTCGAAGCCAACGGCGCCGACGGCCACGTTCTTTGGATCGGCGGCACCAAAGCCGTCTTGCGGCACACGATTTCCGGACCGCCAACTGCGCCCAAGCCACGGCCCCCCTTGGTCAGGGCGTTCGTTCGAGGTGATGATAGCGGCACAACCGTGCTCACCGGCGGCACCATCCCCTATTCGACCAAAGCGGTGCACCTGGAATTCGGCGCGCCCGACATCGCGCGCGGCGTGCGCCCACGCATCGAATCGCGCATCGAACAACTCGACGCCGATTGGGTCCCGGCCGGCGCAGCCGGCACGCGCGAACTCTCCGCGCTCCGCGACGGACATTACACGATCCATGTCCGCGCCGTCGCGGAGACGGGCATGGCCAGCCCCGTGCATACGCTCGCCTTCCGCGTCCTCCCTCCGTGGTGGCGCACCGGCACCGCCGCGACCACCGGCGCGCTGGGAGTGCTCGTGCTGGCCGCCGGCCTGTTCCAACTCCGGGTCCGCGCTCTGCGCCGCCGCAATGCCGACCTCGAAGCCAAAGTCCGCGAACGCACCGCCGAACTCGAGGCCGCCAATGCCGCCAAAACCGAATTCGTGGCCAACATGAGCCACGACATCCGCAACCCGCTCAACGGCATCGTCGGTCTCGCCCTCGCCCTCGAGGACTCGCGACTCGACGACCGGCAGCGCGAGTGGGCCCGCACCCTGCGCGAATGCGGCCTCTACCTTTCTTCCCTCGTCGACGATGTGCTCGACTTCGCCGCGATCGAGGCCGGCCGGATCGAGATCCGCCCGCGCGCGTTTTCGCCCGGCGATCTCCTGCGCTCGGTGCAGAACGCCCTGCGAGCCCAGGCATCCGCCCTCGGCGCCACGATCGAGATCGACGACAGCCCCGAACTGCCGCTCCGCTTCACCGCCGACGCCGCCCGCGTGCAGCAGATCCTCGTCAATTTCGCCTCCAACGCCCTCAAATACGCCGGCGGCAACGTGCGACTCAGTTGCGTCGCTCCGGCCGACTCGCCCGGCGAGCTGCTGTTTGCAGTGCGCGACTCGGGCCCCGGATTGGACGCCGCGGACCAGGCGCGCCTTTTCACCAAATTCACCCGTATCCCGGCGACCACGCCGGCGGTCGCCGGCGTGCCGGGCACCGGACTGGGCTTGGCGGCCTGCCGCCATCTGGCCGACCTGCTCGGCGGCTCCGTCGGCGTCGACTCCGCCCGTGGTCGCGGCGCCCGGTTCTTCCTCCGTCTCCCTCGGCATCCGGAATCCGAAGCGCCGCCGTCGCCGGCCGACCGCGCGCCGGGTCACGCCGGCGACGCGTCAGTGCTGTTGGTGGAAGACACCGACTACAACGCGTGGGCCGCGATCGCCGTGCTTGCCCGGCTCGGGCTCACCTGCGACCGAGCCGCCACGGGCGCCGAGGCCCTCGCCTGTTTCGAGGCGAAGCGCTACAATCTCATCCTGCTCGACCGCAACCTGCCCGACGTCGACGGCACCGAGATCGCCCGCCGTCTGCGCGAACTTGAGCGCGGCCATGCCCCCGCCTTGATTCTGGCCGTCACCGCCTATTGCACGCCCGCGGACCGCGCGCTCTGCATCGCCGCCGGCATGGACGCGTTTGTGGGCAAACCACTGACGCCCGACAAACTCCGGTCCGTGCTCGCCGAGGCCGGACGCGCGGCACGGTCGGCGCCCGCACTGGAGATCGCCCCGTCAGGCGCGGTCTCCGCCCCGGACATCGCGCTGCTGTCCTACCTGAGCGATGGCTCCCCGGACGGATTGAACTGCCGGATCGACCGCTACCTCGCGGAATTCCTCGAGACCGCGGCCGAGTTGGACGCCGCCGCCGCAGTCCGCGACTTCGACCGGTCGGCGCGCGCCGCACACCGACTGAAAGGCCATGCCCAGATGGTCGGCGCAAACGTGATCGCGGTGCTCGCCGCCGATCTTGAAACAGCGGCCCGCATCGCGGATGCCGCCGGCATCGCGGACGCATTGGGTCGGCTCGCGCGGGAGACGCCCGGCTTCAAGGCCGCGCTCGCGGCCCGGCGTTCGCCGATCCGCTCAGGCCAAACCCATGCTCCCGCGCATAGCGGATGAGCGCGGTGGTGGTATCGGCCGAGAGCTTGCGCATCAGATTGAATCGGTGTTTGGCCGCCGTCTCCACGGAGACACCGAGACGCAACGCGATCTCGGGATCGGTCAGCGGCACGCACAGCAACGCCAACACGTCCTGCTCCCGCCGGGTGAGCAGTTTGTCAAACGCACGCGGGTCCCTGTGGCGCGCGGCCTTCGCGCGGGTGTAGGTTTCGGAAAACCACGACTGCCCCACGCCCAGCGCCCGGATCGCCGCCCGCAGCGCCTGCAGTGAGTTCGAGTTCTTATCGACAAACCCGCGCACCCTCAGCTGTTCGGCGCGATACACGGTGTAGTCGTCGCAATGCGAGGAGACCACCAGCACCGCTGCCGCCGGAATCTCCTCCGCAACCGCCCCGACGACCGCGAACCCGTCGAAATCCGGCAACTGCAGATCGAGCACGACCAGCTCGGGCCGGTGGGTCCGGATCGCCGCGATCGCGCTCTCGCCGTCCGACACCTCGGCCACGACCCGCAGCCCGAGTTCCTCGGCACAGACCTTCGTCAGGATCTCCCGGAACATCGCGTGGTCTTCCACCACGACCACTTTGGCGCCCTCGCTGAATTTCACCCCTGCATGACTCCCGCGGGACTATCCGAGGTCGAGTCCGAATCTCCGCTGACTAACGATCCTCCGCCCACAACGCGGGACCGTTGCCGTCGGCGGGAAGAATTTGGCGCCCCCACGGGGAATCGAACCCCGCTTTGAAGATTGAGAATCTCCTGTCCTAACCGATAGACGATGAGGGCGAAAAAGCGGGCGCGAGCGGGCCAGCTTTGTCGGATGGCGTCAAGTGAGGAAACGGCGCCGACCGGAAACCGGCGTGCCGTTCCCCGCCGCATCCGCCCGGAAACCGCTCCACCCGCCTCGACGTGCAATCGCGCAGCGTTTCCGCGGTGGCGACGCGCCCGCCGCGCACGCCGCCATTCGGCGGCTATTCTTCCAGCTCGACGTTCCAGTAGGCCACATCGAGGAAATCCTTCCAGTGCTCGCGGCTCTGGTTGCCCAGCACCAGCGAGATCACCGGCCGCCACTTCGGACGCACGGGCTTCCGGATCAAACGCATGTGCGCCTCGTGCGGCAGCCGGTTCGCCTTGCGCGTGTTGCACTTGATGCACGAGCACACGATGTTTTCCCACGTTGTCTTCCCGCCGTAGTCGCGCGGGATCACGTGATCGAGGTTCAGCTGCTCGCGCGGCAGCACCTTCGAGCAATACTGGCACGTGTTCTTGTCGCGCTCGAACACGTTGTTGCGCGTCAGCTTCAGCTCCTTGCACGGCAGCTTGTCGAAAAACGTCAACA
>JBILLY010000602.1:0-3788 GCA_044375835.1 Opitutaceae bacterium | reverse complement strand
CGGCCACTTCGTGCAGGCGGGCGCCCGGTTGGTAGGAGAGCAGGAGCAGCTCGCGCTGCGGCTCGTCGAGCTTGGCGAGGCAACGGTCGAGGGCGCGACGCTGGCGCTCGAGGGTTTCACCCTCCGATGCGGCTTCCTCCGCCATCAGGTCCGCGACGGCGTCGGAAAACACCAGTTGCTCGCGTCCGCGGCGGCGCAGGTGATTGAGTGCCTCGAAGCGAGCGATCGTGGCGGCCCACGCCATGAAATTCGTGCCGCGCTCGAAGCGCGCGAATTTCCGCCACGCGACGAGGCTGGTCTCCTGCATGACCTCGTCGACATCCGCCCAGGTTGGAAGCAGCGCGCGCACGAATGCCCGCAGCCGCCCCTCGTGCGCGACGAAGAGACGCACGAACTCCTCATAGGGTGGAGTCGGGCCGGGGGAGGCGGGGTGATCGGACATGCGGGGACGGTCAAACTGTTACCGTGTCCGCGGCGAAATTTGGACACCCTATTTTCCGGGTCAGCGGCGAAACACCCGGCGACCACCCGAACCAGGGTTTATCGAACGGCATGAAAGCGGTTTCGATGGCGGACGCGCCGTGCGGAAAAGCGAGCGGGCGGGGGCAGAGCAGGAGGCGGCCGCCGCGGGTTCTTGGGCGCGGTGAAACGGAATTTTCGAGCGTGCGACGGGATCCTCGCGCGGCGATCAGGGCGGCCGCGCGGGCGAGAATCGAAACGCGGTGCTCAGGGCCGGGTGCGGGAGGATTGCTGGATGCGCGCGAGCTCCGCTTTCAGCCGGGCGACGATCTCGGGTTGCGCGGCGGCGAGGTTGGTCGTTTCGCGCGGGTCGGCCTCCAGGTCGTAGAGTTGGCCGGGCGGCTCGTTGGCGGCAGGGTAGGTGCCGCTGGCCGGGCGGCCGAAGTGAACGGCTTCGCGACCATCGATCCATTTCCACCGGCCGGAGCGGACCGAGCGGCCGACCACGAGCGACTCGCGCATGGGTTGCGACGGTGACCGGGTGCCGAGCAGCACGGGGAGAAAATCAAAGCTGTCGGGGCCGGCCTCGGCATCGAGCGACGCGCCCGAGACGGCGGCGAGCGTCGCCATCACATCGGTGAAACAGATCGTCTGCGCCGTGGTCGACCCGGCCTTCACCCGGCCCGGCCAGCGAACGATGAACGGCACACGGTGGCCCGCTTCCCAATTGGAGCCTTTCATGCCGCGGAGACCGCCGGACGAATCGTGGCCGGTGCGCTGCAGGTCTTCGGGATACCAGACCGGGCCGTTGTCGGAGGTGAAGATCACGAGGGTGTCGGCGGCGAGCTTGGTCTCGTCGAGGGCTTGGAGCACGCGGCCGATCATCGCGTCGACCATCATGGTGAAATCACCGTAGGTGCCGATGCCGCTGCGGCCGACGAACTCCGGCGACGGCAGCCACGGCGTGTGCGGGCCGGTGGGGGCGTAGTAGAGAAAGAGCGGTTGGGCCGGACGCCGGCGGGCGTGCGCGGCGATCTCGGCCACGGCTTCGGTGGTGAAGCGGGGGAGGACGTCGGCGAGTTCCAGGCCGGGCGAGATGCCGCCGCCGCGCCAGAACCGGCCCTGGATCGGAGAGTAGCCGCGTTCCGGATGCGCGGGACTGTCGGCAATGGTGGCGGTGGGCGGAGCAACGGCGCGGTCGCCTTCGAGGTAAAAATACGGCGGGATGTCGGTCGACGCGCGGAAGCCGAAAAAGCGGTCGAAGCCGCGGTCGACGGGCCCGCCCGGCAAGGGGCGGTCGTAACCCTGCTCCTGGAAGCCGAGGTGCCACTTGCCGACCATCGCGGTGCGGTAGCCGCGGCTTTTCAGCACGGAAGCGAGCGTGGCGCGGTTTGCCTCGATGAGCGGCTGCGCGGGCCATTTCGAGACGTCGGTGCGGAACGGGTGGCGGCCGGTCATGAGCCCGTAGCGCGAGGGATGGCAGAGAGCGCCGGGCGCGTGGGCGTCGGTGAAGCGCAGCCCCTCGCGGGCGAGCCGGTCGAGGTGCGGCGTGGGAATCTTCGACTGCGGGTTGTAGCTGCGGAGATCGCCGTAGCCGAGGTCGTCGACGAGAATGAGGAGGAGGTGGGGTGGTTGGGCGCGGGCGTCGGACGCGCGAAGCGCCGGGAGCGGCGCGAGGGGCGCGAGAGCGAGGAGCGACGGTGCGGAGCGGCATGGCGAAGGGGGCGGCGGCGTGGGAGCGGGGCGAAGAAATCACGGGGCGATGCGATGGACCGACAGATCGGTGTCGGCCGTGCGGATCGTGCCGGGGGCGGGCGGCGGCGGGCCGGGCTCGATCTGCAGCGGGCGCCGGTCGCGTTGGAGCGCGGCGTCGAAGTCGCGCACGGCGGCGGCGAGGCGGGCGACGACTTCGGGATGCGCGGCGGCGAGATTCTGTTTCTCGCCCGGGTCGGCTTCCAGGTCGTAGAGTTCCGGGGCGGCGAGCAGGCGGTGCTGGTTGGCGAAGACGGCGGGCTGGTGATCCCACCACAGGCTCGGCGGGCGGGGCGACGGGCGCTCGGAGGTCGGGACGAAGAGTTTCCAGCGACCCTCGCGGACCGCGTGCGCCTGGTAGCCGAAGTAGTGGAACAGCGGGCGCGCTTCGAGCGGCGCGGGGCCGCGCAGGAGCGGCGCGACGTCGCGGCCGTCGAGGACACGGTCGGCGGGCAGATCGGCGCCGGCGAGACGCGCGACGGTGGGGAGCAGATCGAGGTGGGAGACGACGTCGGCGACGGCGGCGCGGGGGGCGATGGTGCCGGGCCACCAGGCGATCCAGGGCACGCGCACGCCGCCCTCGAACGTCGTGCCCTTGCCGGCGCGGAGCGGGCCGTTGCTGCCGCCGAGCTGGCGGCCGGGAAACGTTTCCTTCGCGGCCTTCTTCGCGGCGTTGGCGCCGGGGCGGGGCGAGGCTCCGTTGTCACTCGTGAAGATGACGAGCGTGCGGGTGTCGAGGCGCAGCTCGCGCAGGGTGTCGAGGATGACGCCGGTGCTCCAATCGAGCTCTTCCACGGTGTCGCCGAAGAGGCCGCCCCGGGATTTGCCGGCGAACCGGGCCGAGGCGTATTGCGGCACGTGCGGCATCGTGTGCGGCAGGTAGAGAAAGAACGGTCGCCCGCGATTCGCGCGGATGAAGGCCACCGCCTCCTCGGTGTAGTGCCGCGTGAGCTGCGCCTGATCGACGGGCGACTCGACGACGCGCTCGCCCTCGAGGCGCGCGAGCGGGCCGAACAGCGAGAGCTGCGTGAAGGCGTCGCCGACCCGCCACTCGCGGACGTCGTTCGTGTGGATGAGGCCGTGAAACCGGTCGAAACCCTGCGCGAGCGGGCGAAACGGCGCGCGCCACCCGAGGTGCCACTTGCCGATGCAAGCCGTCGCGTAGCCGCGGGTTTTCAGCAGCTCCGGGAGGGTGATTTCGGCGGCGGGGAGGCCGTGGTGCTCGGTGGGAAACAGCACGTAGGGCAGGCCGGCCCGTGCGGGCAGCCGGCCGGTGAGCAGCGCGGCGCGCGACGGGCTGCAGAACGGCGCGGCGGCATAGGCGGCGGTGAACCGCAGGCCCTCGCGCGCCATGCGGTCGAGGTGCGGCGTGGCGATGGTGGTCGAGCCGTAGCAGCCGAGATCACCGTAGCCGAGGTCGTCGGCGAGGATGACGACGACATTGGGCGGCGGTTCGGCGGCGACGGCGGTGCCGGCAAACGCGAGCACGCCAAGCGCGAAGCGGACGAGCGCGGGGAGTTGGGTGACTGCAAGGCCCGCGCGGGCGCGGAGGCGGCAGGGGAGGGGGAGGCCCATCG
>JBILLY010000601.1:0-3791 GCA_044375835.1 Opitutaceae bacterium | reverse complement strand
ATGGATGCGGTCGGGCGCGGAGGGATCGAGGAGGACGGCGGCGATGCGGTCGAGCCACGGGGCGCGGTCGGCCGGGGTGGGGGCGGAGGCGGCGAGCACGCGCCAGACGCCGATACGATACGGGCGCTGGTCGGCGGCGGCGGGCAACTCGGCGAGGAAGACCTTCCGCGGCGTCTCACGGTCGCCGAGGGCGATGAGGGCCTCGGCGGCGTGGACTTTGACGAAGATTTTTTCGCGGACGAGGGCGTCGTGCAGGGCGGTGCGGGCGCGGTCGGCGAGCGGGTGGGCGTCGGTGACGGCGGACTTCGGGGTGGCGGGCGCCGGGGTGGCAACGAGACTGGCCAACGTGAGCGCGATCGCGGCGAGGCGGCCGCGGAAGCGGGAGCGGGGATGGACGGGCATCGGAAGCAACCGAGAGCGGTGTGGCAATCGGGGCGTCAGGAGCACGACCGGACGGTGCAGCGGAGACGAGCGGAAAGCCGCAGCGACGGGAGGATCAGGTCACAACGCGAGAAGACACGGCGTCGCCCAGATGATCAGTTGGGCTCTCCCCCCCCCCAAAAAAAACCGCACTACCTGACCCCATCCGGCTGTCCTGCTTCTCCCCCTTCTGCCCGATCACTTCCCCGACCTCCCACTCCCGCAGATAAAGGAACTCCTCCACTCCCGCCTCGCCGCCTGCCTCCGCCTGCTCCGGAAAGAATAAGTTCAAAACAAAAGATCATGGGAGTGCTCATCGGTGAGTGCCGCTCCATCTACCACGAGCCAACGCGCACGGGGCCGAACATGCCCGTATTGATAAGGGCATTCCAGATGGTCTTCAGCGCCTGACCGGTCTCCTCGTTGATGAACAGCGAAGAGCGGCTGCCGCAGGGTCGTCCGAGCGCGTTGGGCGCCATGGTCTTCCAGGTCTCGGTGACCTGCGCCTGCCGCCAAGCGGCGAGTTCCCTTTCCAGCAGCAGAGGAACCGCCAGTGCGGTCGGAATTGTTCCGTCGCGGTTCAGCGTCCGCAACCAGCGGCACGAGACCAACACTGGTGTGGCATTTGGATGGTAAAGCTGCGCTTCGATCTTTTCGGCCTCGATGGAAACGAGCCCGCGCGAAACATCGCGCCCGGCGAGTCGGTTGACCGATTCGATGACCGCATCGCCGCCGTCATAGGGGCATGTGATGAAGCCGTTCCGCAGGAAAACCGTGTGATCAAGTCCACGGTAGCCACAGCGTTCACCGGGAATGGTGACGGGACTTTGGTTATCGTCATTGTCGGCCACTAGCGGATGCCAGGAGGGATAGGCATCCACGACCGGACCGTAGCGATCCAGCAACTCGTTCAATACGTCGGTGCTTTTCTCCAGACTGTCCGGACCAATGCTCCGCCCCAGCAGCTTCCCCATTGCCATGCGCCGTCCGTTCGCGGTCTCTTCGTTTGCTCGAAATGCCATGGTCACAGGATTGAATGGTTAACGCGCATGGCAAGAGTCTTGCGCACGAATAGGCCATTTCATGAAAATCGACGTTTAGGATCAGCATAATAGGAATAATTCACGAGTCCTGTTCAGATTAATTTCTTCGTATTTTCGGATGGAGTCGGATACTTAAAACACGTAAAGCTGTCCCCGTGATACCTCGCTTTGCTCTTCAGCAGTTGGAGGACGCCCTAACCTTGTTGGGCGACCGCCTTCGCTTGGCCTCAGTGCCCCCGCAGGAGGTAATCATCTGCGGTGGCACGTCTCTCATTGCGCGCGGCTTCGTCTCCCGCGCCACCAAGGATGTCGACATTCTCGCGCGACGGGCGCGCGGAGAGGACTTCATCAGCGCCCGTGATTTGCCCAAGGAGTTTACGGAGGCAGCGGAACGCGTCGCGATCGATTTGGGCCTGCCGCCAAACTGGATCAACAGCGGCCCGGTTGATCTCTTCGACATGGGCATGCCGGCCGACTTCGAGACGCGACTTGCCGCGAAAAACTACGGCCATCTGACCGCGTGGTATATAGGCCGCATCGATCAGATTCACCTGAAGCTGTATGCCGCGGTGGATCAGGGGCCCGGACTGTCGCGTCACCTTAACGACCTGTTCGCGCTTGAGCCCACCGCCGAGGAATTGCTTGCGGCGGCGCGTTGGGCGATGACGCACGACGTCTCGCAGGGCTTCCGCGAAAATCTGCGGACGCAGCTGAAGGAACTCAAACATGACGCCGTCGCTGCCCAACTTTAGCGCACGCGCGCGCGAGCTGCTGCTCGATCTGGTGTGGCGGCAATGGACGCTGCTGGGCGTTGCTGGACACAGCGGCAAGGAATCGAACTGGACGGTCGACCTGGAAGCACTGGTGCTGGTCACGACCGCGTATGGGCGCACCGATCCGCGGTTGTTCGACGAGATGCTCGATTGGCTTTGGGGGAATGCACAGTGGGTGAATGTGCAGAGGCTGCGCAATATCCGGAAACGGTTACCGCTCGGCGACCCGCATGTGCTGATGGCGCTCGCGGAATGGCTGAGCCGGCGCGCGACCCTAAAGAAGTGGGCGGCCGTGATGAAGGAATCGCCGCCGGTCCTTTATCCCGAGCCGCTGTTCCGGCTGCCGGACGGACGCGAGATTCCTTGGCAGGGCGAGGCCGATCCCATCTTCGCCCGGCACGGGCTCATGCGCGGCGCCATCGAGCGCCGTGAAATGAGCCGCGCGCCTCATCCGCGCACGGCGGCGGTGCTGCCGTGGAAACTGAGAAGTGTTTTCGGCGTGCAGGCCCGCTGTGAATTCCTGCTCTGGCTGCTCACCCACGAACGCGGACATCCGGCCGATATTGCGCGCGCGACTTATTATTTTCCGCGCACGGTCGAGGAGACCTTGCGCGAGTTTGCCGCGTCGGGACTCGTGCACAGTGCCGTGTTGGGACGAACCGTGAGCTATTGGGTGCAACCGGAAGAATGGCTTTTCCTGCGCAGTTGGGAGGAGCCGCGCGGATTCCCGCGGTGGATCGACTGGCCGCGACTCTTTCATGTGCAGGATCGCTTGATCACGGTGGGCGGCGCGAAGGACATGAGTCCGCTCCTCCGCGCGTCCGAGATCCGGCGTGTTTTCGAAGATCTACTGCCCGTGGTGGAGGTTGCCGGCCTGCGCACCGATTTCACGGCGGGCCGGAATAACCGGGGCGTCGAATTCACGGAAGCCCTGCTGCAGGATTTCGAACGGCTCTACGCGGGCTTCTAGCGTGTATTGAGCAAGAAGGGAATTCACGTTCAGCGGGCGATGCGGCTCCCGCAGAGCCGCGTCAAGGCGCGAGGAATGACTGAGCGGGACGCCGACGCAGCTCTGACAAGATCGGCTTACAGCAAACTCAGCTGCGCGTCGTCCGCCGGGGCGACGGAGATTTTTTTCTTTGGCTTGGCGGCAGGGGTGGCGGGGAGGGTGACGGCGGTGTCGTCGCTCTCGAGTTTGGCGAGGATGGTTTTGGCGCGGTCGATCACGCTCAGCGGCAGGCCGGCGAGGCGGGCGACTTGGATGCCGTAGCTGCGGTCGGCGGCGCCGGGGATCACGCGGCGGACGAAGACGATGTCGTCGTTCCACTCCTTCACGGCGACGGAGAAGTTGCGCAGGCGGAGCAGGTGTTTGTCGAGCTGGGTGAGCTCCTGGTAGTGCGTCGCGAAGAGCGTGCGCGGGCCGCGGGCGGGGTCGCGGTGCAGGTGCTCCACCACGGCCCAGGCGATGCTCAGGCCGTCGTAGGTCGAGGTGCCGCGGCCGATCTCGTCGAGGATGATGAGCGAGCGGGCGGTGGCGTGGTTGAGGATGTTGGCC
>JBILLY010000600.1:0-3792 GCA_044375835.1 Opitutaceae bacterium | reverse complement strand
CCCGTCGCCACCCCCGGCGACCTCGCCGCGCTCTGCGAAACCGCCGCCCGCACCCCGCTGCCCGTCGCCTTCCTCGCCCTCGAACTCGCCCCGTCCCTCACCCCCGACCTGCTCGAACCCCTCCTCGCCCTCAGCCGCGGCAAACTCCTCCTCGTCCGCCCGTTCTCGGCCGACGACGCCCCCGCCCTCGCCGCCTTCGCCGACCTCGTCCGCCGCCACGGCCACACCCTCGCCCTCGATGTTTCCCCCGCCGCCCTCGCCGTCCTCGCGCCGACCCTGCGCGCCCTCGGCGACTCGCGCCTCGTCGTGACCCACTCCGGTATCCGAACCGCGGATGCTGCCTCCGCCGCCGCGCCTGCCTCCGCGGCCCACGCCGTCGGCACCTGGCGCCGCCTCGCCGAGGTCCTCCGCGCCGCCGGCTCCGCCGCCCCGCTCTGGATCCGCAATACCCCCGCCACCGCCGTCCGCGGCGACCCCAGCTTCCTCTCCAAACTCCTCGAGGCCTCGTTCCTCTCCGGCAGCCTCCTCTGCGACGGCCTCGGCGACCTCGTCAGCGTCGAGACCGAGACCGACCTCCTCCGCTCGACCAAGCTCGCCTACAACGTCCTCCAGGGCGCCGGCGCCCGCATCTCCAAGACCGAGTTCGTCGCCTGCCCCAGCTGCGGCCGCACCCTCTTCGACCTCCAGACCACCACCCAGCGCATCCGCGCCCAGACCGGCCACCTCAAGGGCGTGAAGCTCGCCATCATGGGCTGCATCGTGAACGGCCCCGGCGAGATGGCCGACGCCGACTTCGGCTACGTCGGCGGCGCCCCCGGCAAGATCAACCTCTACGTCGGCAAGGACTGCGTCCAATACAACATCCCCCAGGCCGAAGCCGACGCCCGCCTCATCGCCCTCATCAAAGCGCACGGGAAATGGACCGACCCGGACCCCGCGTCCGCCTGATTCTGCGCCGGCGCTGTATTCGGTTTTCCCATGCCCGTCACCGTATCGTAACAACCAGCACCGCGGCGACCGGGCTTCCCAAGCCGCCTGCCGGGCGATGTAGTTCCCCCGAAACTACGCCGCCGCCGCCGCCCGTCCCTTCGCCTGAACCGCCGGAATCTTGGCAACGAAAAAATGGGCAGAACTTATGAGCAAATCCGGTGTGAACAACTTGTTGAAAGGTTCGCCTTGAAAGTGCTTTTCCATTCTAGGTTACTGCGCCTCCTGCCGCTTCGCCTGCCGGTTTCCGATTCGTTCTTTCTCATGTCGCCGAAGTCCGGACTTCGCGCCGCTCCCAGTAACGCCCGACCCAAATTTCATGCTGCCAATATCTTGTAAATTTCCATCCCGCCCCTCCGCCATCCCCGGCAGCCCTCTTCCCCTTTTCCCGTTACTCCGAGACGACGCCCCGTCCCTTTCGCGGCATGACGAACGTTCGGCGCCCGGCGCGATGTGAATAAATCCGCCCAACGCCGCCTCGTCCATGTCCCTCTCCCAGCTCAGTCCCAGCCTCTGGGAAACCGTCAAATGCGACTTCAAGTCGCTGTTCCCCGAAGACGTTTTCCAAATGTGGTTCGAGCCCGTGGTGTGCCTCGAAGCCACCGCCGACTCCATGACGCTCGGCGTGCCCAATGACTTCGCCGCGATCTGGATTCACGACAACTACCTCGACCTGATCACCCAGCGCCTCCGCCTCACCGCCGGCCGCATGGTCAACGTCTCCCTCCGCAAGACCGAGAGCGCCCGCACCGCCGGTCCCGCCGCCGCCGCCCCTCGCGCCGCCCCCGAGCCCGCCGCCGCCCGCTCCCGCGCCGCCGCCGCCCGCCGCGGCACCCGCTACGACGACCGCGGCCCCGTCTCCACCTCCCTCAATCCGCGCAACACCTTCGACACCTTCGTCGTCGGCTCCAACAACCAGATGGCGCACGCCGCCGCCATGGCCGTCGCTCAGGCCCCCGGCCAAGCCTACAATCCCCTCTTCCTCTACGGCGACACCGGCCTCGGCAAGACGCACCTCATGCACGCCATCGGGCACTTCGTGCTCCAGGCCCGGCCCGATGCCCGCGTCGCCTACCTCAGCACCGAGAAGTTCACCAACGAGTTCATCCAGGCCCTCCAGGAAAACGCGCTCACCAAGTTCCGCCAGCGCTACCGCCACGTCGACATCCTCCTCATCGACGACATCCAGTTCCTCGCCGGCAAAGAGCGCATCCAGGAAGAGTTCTTCCACACCTTCAACGACCTCTTCGAGTCCGGGAAACAGATCGTCCTCACCTCCGACCGCCGCGCCAGCGAGATCCAGAAACTCGAGTCGCGCCTCGTCTCCCGCTTCGAGTGGGGCCTGCCCGCCGACATCCAGCCCCCCGATTTCGAGACCCGCTTCGCCATCCTCCGCACCAAGGCCCAGCAGCTCAACTGCAACCTCCCGGAGCCCGTCCTCAGCTTCATCGCGCAGCACATCACCAAGAACATCCGCCGCCTCGAGGGCGCGCTGCTCAAGGTCTCCAGCTACACCGCCCTCACCCACAAGCCCGTCGACCTCGAGATGGCCGAGCGCCTCCTCCACGACGTGCTCATGGAGCAGGCCCAGAACGTTCTCACCGTCGAAACCATCCAGAAGCGCGTCGCAGACCACTTCCAGATCCGGCACAGCGACATGACGAGCAAGCGCCGGCCCAACAACATCGCCATTCCCCGCCAGGTCGCGATGTATCTCGCCCGCACCCTCACCAAGCACTCCCTCCAGGAAATCGGCGACCTCTTCGGCGGCCGCGACCACGGCACCGTCATCCACGCCTGCAAGGCCGTGGACAACATGTGCGAGCAGGACGCCACCATGCGCAGCAGCGTGGAATTCCTGAAGACGCAGCTCTCGAAGTGAGCCGAGGCGCGAAGCGCCGTTGAGGGCTGAAAGGGGGAAGTTGAAAGAGTCGGCGCTCCCGCCTAGCTGGTTTGTGTCTTTCAACCTTCACCTTTCACCTTTCAACTTCGCTCCATGCCTCTGACTCCCGAGCAAAAAGCCGCCGTCTCCACCTGGGTCGCCGCCGGCGACAACCTCTCCGCCGTGCAGAAGAAACTGATCGACCAGTTTCAGCTCACGATGACTTACCGGGACGTCCGCTTCCTCGTCGACGACCTCAACCTCGAGCTCAAGGACGCCGCCCCCAAAGCCGACCACAGCGACGTCACCAAGGCCCAGCCGCCCAAACCCGCCGCGCCCGCCGCCAAACCGGCCGCCCCGGAGAAAAAAGGCTTCTTCGACAAAGCCAAAGAGAAGCTCGGCCTCGCCAAGGAAGAGCCCGCCGAGCCTGAACTCGCCGACGACGACCTCCCGCCCGAAGAAGACGCCCTCGACGCCCTCCCACCCGAAGGCGCGTCGTCCGTGTCCGTCGCCGTCGACAAGGTCACCCTCATCCCCGGCGCCCTCGCGAGCGGCAGCGTCACGTTCAGCGACGGCGTCACCGCCAAGTGGATCGTCGACCAATACGGCCGCCCCGGCTTCACCGAAGTCAGCCAACCCGGCTACCGCCCCACGCCCGCCGACGGCCAAGCCTTCATGCAGGAACTCAGCCTCGCCCTGCAGAAACGCGGCTTCTGAGCCCCCGCCTCCGTCCCCTCTTCCCCCGGGCCGCGCCTCCCCGCGCGGCCTTTTTCGTGCCCAGATAGCGGCTGGGCGTCCCTACCCGCCGTGCCCGCGGCAGCCCCCTCCTCGGCCCATCGCCCCGCCACGTTTCCCAGCCAGTGGCCCGCACGCCGCCCGCCGTCCCCTCCGTCACCGGCCCATTGGCCGGCCCCCTCTCCCTG
>JBILLY010000598.1:0-3794 GCA_044375835.1 Opitutaceae bacterium | reverse complement strand
CGCCGCCGCCGAGCATCACGGTCGCGCCGAAGACGAGCACCACCGCGTGGATCACCAGCTCCGACATCCGCTTCCGCGCCCCTTCGAGCCGCGCCGTGATCAGGTCGAGCGCGAGGTGCGATTTTTTGCCCGTCGCGTAGGCCGAGCCGAGCAGGCCCACCCAGATCATCATGTAGCGCGCCAACTCCTCCGTGAAACTCGAAGGGTGCCGCAGCACGAAACGCGTGAACACCTGCCAAAGCACGTTGAGCACCATCGCACCCATCAGCGCGCAGATCAGCCCGCCCAGCAGGCGGTCGAGGGTCAGTCGCAGCGCTTTCATGGTTTCACCTCCGCGATCCGCCGGTCGAGCGGGCCCACGATCGGATCCTGCTGCGCCTTGGCATGCAGGTCCGCCACCGCGGCGCGGAACGCCGCCTTGTCGGGCCGGATGATCTCGACGCCCGCCTTTTCCACCGCCGCCAGCGACTCCGCCGTCGACGTGCCCCAGAGTTTGCGCTGGTAGACCGCCGATTCGTCCGCCGCTTCCTGCAGCCACTTTTGCTGCTGCGGCGTGAGACCGTTCCACACGTGCGTCCCGACCACGACCACGTCGGGCACGCTCGTGTGCTCGTCGAGCGAGTAGAATTTGCAGACCTCGTAGTGCCGCGCGAGGTGGAAGCTCGGCGGGTTGTTCTCCGCACCGTCGACCACGCCCTGCTGCAGCGCCGTGTAGAGTTCGCCGAACGCGATCGGCGTCGCCGACGCCCCGAAGGCCCGGATCAGCGCAAACGCCATCGGGCTCTCCTGCACGCGGATCTTCATCCCCTTCAAATCCGCCGGCGTGCGCACCGGCTTCTGCGTGTAGAAACTGCGGCTGCCCGAATCGTAGTAGCACAGCCCGCGCATGAACTTCGACTGCGGGGCCGCCAGGATTTCTTTTCCGATCGGCCCGTCGAGCACCGTGTTCTTGTGCGCGTCGTCGCGAAACAGATACGGCAACCCGAACACCTTGAACTCCGGCGCGAAGCCTTCGAGCACGCTGGCCGAGACCTTCGTCATCCCCAGCCCGCCCAGCTGCACCAGCTCCAGGCACTCGCGCTCGCTGCCCAGCTGCCCGCTCGGGTAGACGTCCACGCGCAGCGTCCCGCCGGATTTCTCGGCCAGCCGCTCGGCGAGGAACACCATGCCCTTGTGCACGCTGTGCGCGGGATCGAGCCCGTGGGCGAGTTTGATGACCTTCACCTCGCCGGGCCGGCCGCAGCCGCCGGTCGCGGCGGCCAGCGCGAGCCACGCGACAAGGGCGAAGGCGGAGCGGAGCAGGGGTTTTCTCGGCATGGCGGGGAAACGCGCGCCGCGCGGACCGGAGGACGGCGCGGGGCGACGCGAAACCATGCGATGTCCACCGTCGCGCTGTCGAGCGCAACGGTGCAATTAAGACACGTGACCGCGCCGCACCCGTCGCCGCAGGAAAACACCGCGTCCCCGCCCGGAATCCGGACGGGGACGGGAAGGGGCGCAAATACCCGCGCCCGGACAGGCGACCGCCACGCCGGCGGCGCGCGGCGCCTCAGCTGTCGGCGCGGATTTCGATCGGCATGACGTAGCGCTTCGCATCGACCGAGTTCGGCTGCGTCGCGCCTTCGAAGCGCCACTGGCTGAACGCCGCGATCACTTGGCGCTGCAGCGCTTTGTCGCTCGTCGAGCGCACCTTGATGTTCCGCGGCTGCCCTTTCGCATCGAGCGTGAACTCCACGTCGACGACCGAGGTGACGAACGACGGCGGCAGGTTGCTCAGGCTCACGACCGACGAGGGGATCACGCGCGGCGCCGGCTGGGCGGACTCCTTCGGGGAGAAGGCGGAGGCATCGACGGAGAACGCGGCGACGAGGGCGGCGGCGAGGAGGAGGGACTTGGTCTTCATGGGTGCAGTTGGTTTTAGGGAGATGTCGTTGGGTTGATACCGCCGGCGCCGCGGTATTCCGGGCGCCGTGCGGTGTGTGCGCTCCCTTTTGCAATGCGCGTGCCAGCGCGCTGCGAACTCCGCTACGGATTGTCCCTCAGCGAGAAGCGTTTTTCAGGCACCCGGCGGCGCTGCGCCGGGTGCCTTCGCGGCCTCGCTTTCGAAACAGGCGTTTCCCACGCGTGGGACAACACGGGCGTCCCGCCCTTCCGGCGCCCGCCTGCGGTATCCTGTTTTCGGCGACAGCGCGGTTTTCCGCCCGCCGCCGCGCCTTACTTCAGCTCCACGCCCACCGGGCAATGGTCGCTGCCGAGCACGTCCTTCTCGATCCACGCGCGCTTCAGCCGCCCGCGCAGCGCCGCGCTCGCCATCACGTAGTCGATGCGCCACCCGATGTTCCGCTCGCGCGCGCCCGACCGAAACGTCCACCAGCTGTAGTGCCCCGGCCCTTTCTCGAACTCGCGGAACGTGTCCACGAATCCCGCCGCGAGGTAGTCGCGGAATCCCGCGCGCTCCTCGTCGGAGAAGCCCGGATTTCCCACATTCTCCTTCGGTCGCGCCAGATCGATCTCCTCGTGCGCCACGTTGAGGTCGCCGCAGAACAGCACCGGCTTCTTCTTCTCGAGCTTCTTCGCGTAGGCCAGCAGCGCGCGGTCCCACGCCTGCCGGAAACCGATCCGCGCCAGCTCGGGCTGCGCGTTGGGCACGTAAACACCCACCACGTAGCAATCGTCGAACTCCGCCGTCACCGCCCGCCCTTCCGCGTCGTGCTCGCGCGAACCGATCCCGAGCGTAACCCCGAGCGGCTTGCGCTTCGTCAGCAACGCCGTCCCGCTGTAGCCCTTTTTCTCCGCCGCATTCCACACCACGTCGTAGCCCGTCGGCCACACCACGTGCTGCACGTCGCCCGGCGTCGCCTTCACTTCCTGCAGGCAGATCACGTCGGCCTTCGCCGCCTGCATCCACTCCAGCAGGCCCTTGCCGAGCGCCGCCCGCACGCCGTTCACGTTCCACGAAATCAATTTCATGCCGCGACGCTACCAGCCGCGCCCGCACCGCCCGCAACCGGAAACTCGCCCGCCCCATGACACTCCTGACACACCCGCGCCTTGCCTCCCCGCGCCCCGCCCCACCGTCTCGCCTTCCGCCTTCCGCCTTCCGCCTTTCGCCCTCCGCCTTTCGCCTTTCGCCTCCGCTCCGACTCCCTAGCGTCCGCTCTCCTCTCCGCATGTCCGCCTTCCCACACCTTCCGCTCGGTCAACGCATCCCCGGCAGCCCGCACTCCGTGTCGTGCAGCTTGCCCACCATGCGCGACGTCCGCGGCTACGAGGAAAAGAAACCCGAGACGGTGCGCCACCTCACCTCCGGCTACCCCCGCTTCGTCGTCCATCCGTTCGCCAAACAACTCGCCGCCCACCTCGCCGCCCACCTCGTCGCCACCCACCCCGAACTCCGCGGGCGCACCCTTTGGCTGGTCACCTCTCCCGCGATGGCCGCCGCGCTCGCCGCCCACCTCGCCGCCTTCGACCCCGCCTCCGCGCCGGCGATCTTCGGCCGCGACGGCCTCGCCGGCGTCGCGCACCCCGAGTCGCCCGCCGTCTTCGCCCGCGCCAAAGTTTTCCTCCAGAACCTCGGCGGCTTTCTCTCCTCGCGCGAAGCCGAAGACCACCTCGTCCGCCTCGGCCTGCTCGCCGCGCCGTTCGCGGAGCCCGTTTTTCCCGGCGACGCCGCCGCCTCCGGCGCCGAGATCCGCCGCCACCTCCGCGCGGTCCTGCCCGGCACCACCGACGCCGATCTCTTCCTCGCGCCCAACGGTATGAACGCCATCTGGGCCGCCTGGAGCGCCGCCGCC
>JBILLY010000599.1:0-3794 GCA_044375835.1 Opitutaceae bacterium | reverse complement strand
CGGCGAGCGCGAGGACCTTCTTCACGCTCGGTGTGTAAGGGATGCTGTTCTGCGCCTTCGTTTCCTGGCCGGTGCCGACCTGCTTCTCGACCGCGTTGCGCACGGTCTCGAGGTCGAGGCCCATCTTCTGCAGCACGCTCACGGCGACGCCCTGGCCCAGCTTGATCAGCCCGAGCAAGATGTGCTCGGTGCCCACGTAGTTGTGGTGGAAGCGGTCGGCTTCCTTGCGGGCCAGCGCGAGCACCTGCTGGGCGCGCGGCGTGAAATTGTTCATCGGTTCTTGGGACATGTTGGTAAATTCGGAGGGGAAAATGCCGGCTCAGTTCTTGCCGTCGCCAGCGAGAGAAAAGTCCGGGCGGACAAAGTTCGCAAACTCGGTGCGCAGACGCTCGGCGCGCCGCACGTCGCGCTGGCCCGCCTCCAGCTCGCCCTTCTGGGCGTGCTGCAGGTGACCGGGCTGCGCCTCGATCAGCAGGCGGTCGACGACACAGCGGTTCGACTCGGGGAAAGCCCCGAGATCGACGCCGAGCCGGATAAGCGAGAGCAGGTTCATCGCCTCGCTGGAGCTCAGCAGGTGGCTGTTCTGCAAAATGCCGAAGGCGCGCCCGACCTTGTCGAAGAGTTTGCCGGCGTCGGCTTCCAGCAGTTTTCCGCGCGCGTTGAGTTCGTGCTCCACGATGGACTGCAGCACGCTGGTGAGCCGCTTCAGGATCTGCTCCTCGGACTCCCCGAGCGTGGTCTGGTTGGAAATCTGGAAAATGCTGCCGCTCGCGTCGGAGCCTTCGCCGAAAAGGCCGCGCACCACCATGCCGAGCTGGTTCACCGCGCGGACGACCTTCTCCATCTGGTTCGAGATCACGAGCGCGGGCAGGTGCATCATCGCCGAGGCGCGCATGCCGGTGCCGAGGTTGGTCGGGCAGGCCGTGAGATAGCCGAGCGTCGGCGAGAACGCGAAATCGAGGTGCTCCTCGAGGGCTGAATCGAGGCCGTTGATCGCGGCCCAGGCTTTCTTGAGGTTGAAACCGGAGCGCAGCACCTGGATGCGCAGGTGGTCTTCCTCGTTCACCATCACCGAGAACGTCTGGTCGCGGCTGATGACCACGCCGGCGCCGTTTTTCGCCCCGCTGAGTTCGCGGCTGATGAGGTGCCGCTCGACGAGAATCTGGCGTTCGAGATCACTCAGGTCGCCGATGGTCACATCCAGCCCGCGCTTCATCTGCGTCGTCTCGCCGAGCGCGGTGCGGCACGCGGCCAGCACCGCTTCGCGCTGCGCCGCTTTGGCCCACCCCGGGAACGCCTGCCCGGCCAGATTCCGCGCGAGCCGCACGCGGGTCATGAGCACGATCGCCGTCTTGCTGCTCGAAGCGTCGGTCAGCTCGGACGGCGAATCGATGAGCGAGGAAATCGTCATGGGCTCAACGCGCGGAAGGCTGCTTGAACGCCTGTTTGACTTGGTTGATTTCATCGCGGGTGCGGGCGGCATCCTCGTAGCGTTCGGATTTGATCGCGTCGGTGAGGTCGAGTTCGAGCTTGGTGAGCCGGTCGTAAAGGGATTTCCGCTCGAGCGCGCGGGTCGGCACCTTGCCGGCGTGGGCCGTGCCGTTGTGCATGTTTTCCAACATCGGCTCCACGACGCCGCGGAACGTCTCGTAGCAGGCGGGGCACCCGAAGCGGCCGTGCTTCTTGAAATCGCCCTGGGTGAAGCCGCACTGCTCGCACCGCACGCCGGCCGCCACCGCGGGCTCCGGGTTCAGCGAGGCCTTCAACAGGAGGTCCGCCAGCGAAAAGCCGCTCGGATCCGTCACGCCCTTGGCCTGCGCGCACGCCTCGCACAGGTCCACTTTGTGGACCTTGTTGTTGACGATTTGGGTGAGATGCACCGTCGCGGGATTCGAACAGAGATCGCACTTGAGCGAATTGGCCATGGAGAAAAGAGGGTCTTGCACGGAACATGCCACTGTGTCTCCCGCTGGCAAGTGCAGGCGTGAGACCCGACCCGTTGCGCCGGTCCGGCGCCGGCACCGCGCGTCACCCGTGCAATCGTGACGCACCGGCGAAACTGAAGTCCGGGCCGCGGCGCCCGCGGTATTTTTGCGTTCAAGTTCCCGCGCCGCGGGCCGATACCGCCGCCGATGGCTCGCGCCGCCCGGCCTCAGATACGGGTGCCCTCGACGAGCACGCGCTTGCGGAATGCCGCGAGCACCCGCTGCGTGATCGGCCCGGGTTTGCCCGTGCCGATCTCCCGGCCATCGAGCTTCACCGTGGGAATCACCTCGGCACCCGACCCGGTCAGGAAGCACTCGTCGGCCACCCAGACGTCGTAGCGGGTCATGTTCGACTCGCGGATCGGCACGCCGATGTCCTTCGCGATATCGAAGATCGTCGACCGCGTGACCCCCTTGAGCGCGCCCTGCGAAGCCGCCGGCGTGATGATCTCGCCCTTGTGGACGATGAAGATGTTGTCCGCCGTGCATTCCGCGACGTAACCCTGGTCGTTGAGCATGATCGCCTCGAGCGCGCCGAACTGCTTGGCCTCGATCTTGCCGAGGATGTTGTTGAGGTAGTTCAGCGACTTGATCGTCGGCGGCAGGGCGGCCGGATTGATGCGCCGCGTCGGCACGGTGACAATCGCGAGGCCGTTGTCGTAATACTCCTGCGGGTAGAGCGAGATCTTGCTGGCGATGATGAAGATCGACGGCTTCGGGCACAGCCAAGGCGCCAACCCGAGATCGCCGACCCCGCGCGTCACGACCAGTCGGATGTAGGCGTCGGTCAGTCCGTTTTGCCGGCAAGTCTCGCAGGTCACGTCGCTCAACTCCGCGCGGGTCAGCGGGAGCTTGAGCATGATGGCCTTGGCCGAGTATTCCAGCCGCTCCAGGTGCTCGTCCAACCGGAAGATATTGCCGCCATAGAGCCGGATGCCCTCGAAGACTCCGTCGCCATAGAGCAAGCCGTGGTCAAAAACGGACACCTTGGCGTCGGCGCTGTCGACGAATTTGCCATCGAGATAGATCTTCATCGGGTCCGAGCGTAGGCGTCCGAAAAAAGTTTTGTCGAGCACGCGGCCGGGGAAAATCTGCTTGTGCCCGCAATTTTTCGCCGAAACTGTCGCCGCGATTCTCGCGTCAATCTCCGGCCGCCCCTCCACCAATCATGCCTATTCTACCTCGTGGTTCCGCCTCTTCCCGTGCTTCCGTCCGAGGCTTTACCCTGATCGAACTCCTCACCGTCATCGCGATCATCGGCATTCTGGCCGCCATCGTGATCCCGACCGTCGGCTCGGTCCGCGACAAGGCCCAGCGCGCCGTCGACCAGACCAACATCCGTGAGATCGCCAAGGCCGCGATGATCTACGCGCAGGACAACAACGACAGCCTGCCCGACCCGCAACCCGCCAGCATACCGACCACCGTGCTCAACGCCGGCCAACGCGCCTTGCTCTGGCCCGGCATCATCGCCCGCAACGGCATCCTCACCGATCCGAAGGTCTATTTCTCGAAGCTCGACCCGTCCTTCACCGGGACCTACCCCGCCTCGATCATCAACCAGACGGATACGACCAAACGCTCGTTGGACACCACCTTCCAGAACCGCTCGCTCTCCTACGAATTCATCGGAGGTCTGCGGACCAGCGATCCGGCCACGACCCCCGTGGTCTATACCCGCGGGCTCCAGACCAACGGCTCATGGAGCCTGACCTCCGGCGTCTACAAGGATACCGGCGGGTATATCGCCTTCCTCGGCGGCAACGTGGAGTTCTTCAGCAGCACCGCCACCCCGGCGGCCGTGTTTAC
>JBILLY010000597.1:0-3796 GCA_044375835.1 Opitutaceae bacterium | reverse complement strand
CACCAAGCGAGGCGGCACACTTTACGTCGATGTTCAAAGTCGACTGGCTGCGGAGTTCTTCTTACCCGGTGCTGTGACGTTGTTCGTGCAAAAGGATGACGGCGTGGAGGAGTGGTCTTTGGTCGACGACGATCTCTATTCGAAGATGCTGAAGAAAAAGTCGCACCTGGAGTGAAAGGCGCCGGACCAGTCGCCACAGCCAACGCGCTTGCTGGGCCTGCGATTTCACGCAGCGCGCGTCCGCTCGACGCGGTGTTGTCAGTCGAAGAAAACCGCTGGCTCGCTCCCGCGCGCGGCTGAGCTTTGACGTTCGGCGACGCCGAACCGCGGCGGCCCAGGCAGCAAGAGGCGGGAACGACAAACGCGTCGCACCGCGAATGACCGGCGGTCGCCCACGCCCGCGTCGGCATCGGCTTACCACTCCATCTTCGGTCCCGGCTCTTTCAACGGCAGTTCGTCCAGCTTGCCCGCCGCCGCCACCACTTCGTAGGCCGTGCGGAAATGCAGCTTGGCGAACTCGCCCAGCGCCCGCGCGCCGAAGCGCTGGATGATCGCGTGCGCCTGTGTTTTCACCTGCGCGCTCGCCCCCTTCTGGAGCTTGTCGCCGAATTTCTTGGACAGCAGGTTCATCTGCCGGACGAACTCCGCGCGCGCCACCACCGAGGCCGCCGCGACCACGGGGTCCTCTTCCGCCTTGGTGCGCATGCGCAGCTCGAAGTTCGCCACGCCTTTCTTCGCCAATTCCCGCTGCACCAGCGGCTGCTCCGTGAACTGGTCGAGCAGCCCCCACGGCACGCGTTTCTCCGCCAACGCCTGGTCGAGCGCGGTCGCGTGCTGCCACGCGAGCAGGCGGTTGAGATTGGCGCCGGGCCGGCCCATCAGCTCGTTGTATTTCGGCATCCCGCAGAAACACGTCCGCACCGCGACCCCGCGCGTCTCGCGGATCATGGCGTCGAGCTGCAGAATCCGCGGCTCCGTGATCTTCTTGGAATCCTGCACGCCGGCCTTGCGCCACGCCTCGATGGCCGCCTTGTCCGCGATCACCGTCGCCGCGATCACCGGTCCGAAGAAGTCGCCCTTGCCGCTCTCGTCGAGTCCCGCGTGCGACTCGAACCAGTCCGGGTGCAGCACCTCGTCGTAGCCGAGCTTGGCCGCGCCCGTGACCTCGGGTTCGAGCACGTCGCGCACAAAGTCCTCCGTCCCCTTCCCCGCGACCACGACTTTGCCGCTCGTGTAGGCGCTCACGTTGACCTTCAGGTGGTCGGCCTTGAACGCGAACCGCGTGTAGGCGACGTCGAAGGGCGTCCACCCGCGCTCGGCCAGGATCGCGCGCAGTTTCTCCATCTGCGCGTCGGCGAGCTTCACCGTGTAGGTGGCGAGCTTCTTGGGCGCGTCGGCGTCGTCGGAAAAAGACTTGGGCATCGCCGAGCATGGCCGCAAAAAGTCGCGGCCGGCGCAAAAACTAAAACGCAGCCGCGGCGCCGGCATTTTCCTTGCGCCGTTTGCGCCTCTTCGCGGCCAATCGGCCGGTGCCCAGCCCCCTGATCGCAGCCAAGTCCGGTTTCCAACGCGCCCTGCTCGCCTGGTATCGCGCCCACGCGCGCCGGCTGCCTTGGCGCGACGCCCCGTCGCTCTACAAGACCGTCGTCAGCGAATTCATGCTGCAGCAGACGCAGGTGAAGACCGTGCTCCCCTACTTCGCGCGCTGGCTCGACGCGCTGCCCGACTTCGCCGCCCTCGCCGCCGCGCCCGAGGCCCGCGTGCTCAAACTCTGGGAGGGCCTCGGCTACTACTCGCGCGCCCGCAACCTCCTCCGCCTCGCCCAGGCCGTCGCCGCCCTCCCCGCGCCGCCCCGCACGCCGGAAGCCTGGCGCGAACTGCCCGGCGTCGGCCCCTACACCGCCGCCGCGATCACCAGCATCTCCTTCGGCGCCCCGGCCGCGTGCGTCGACGGCAACGTCGTCCGCATCCTCGCGCGCCTCACCGCCGACGCCACGCCCTTCCGCGACTCCGCCACCGCGTCCAAGGCTTTCGCCCCGCTCGCCGACGCCCTCCTGCCCGCCGTCGATCCCGGCGACCACAACCAGGCCATGATGGAGCTGGGCGCCACCGTCTGCCATCGCCAGAAACCGCTCTGCCTCACCTGCCCTGTGCGCACCTTTTGCGCCGCCGCCGCGCGCACGCCCGAGGACTACCCGCGGCTGGCGCCCAAGGTCATCGAACAGCGCGCGATCACCCGGCTCTGGTGCGAACGCGACGGCGCGCTGCTCCTCCACCGCTCGCCCGCCGACGCGAAACGCTTCGCCAACCTCCACGAACTCCCGTCCGCCGCGCACCTCGGCTGCACCGAGGCCGTCGCCACCGCCGGCGAACTGCTCGCGAAACAGCGCCGCGGCATCACGCGTTTCCTGATCACCGAATCGATTCACCGCGCGACCGCCGCCGTCGCTCGCCGCAAACCCGGCCCCGACCTGGTCTGGGTGCCGCTCGCCGCGCTCGACACCGTGACGCTCTCCGGCCCGCACCGCCGCTGGATCGATGCCCTCTTGGCCGAACGCTCCGCGGGCGAGTCGCCCAAACCCTCGCGGCGGTCGTAGCGTTCGCGTGCGGTTGTCGCCCGACCCTCGGCCCGCCTCCTCCGCCGCGTCCGCCACCGGCCGCAGCCGCGCCGTCCGTTACCTCCCCGCCACCCGCCACCCGCCGCCCGGGCGCGGGACGCTCAGCGCTCCGCGAGCAAGGCCTCGACGCGCGTCTTGGAACTCATGACCTCCTCCAACTTCACGCGCGGACTGAGTTCCAGGGTCAGCAGGTGTTCCGGTTTCCAGAAACTGCTGACCATCTTGAAATCGATGTGACCGGAGCCCACCGGCTGGTGGTCATGCCCGTCCGCGCTGACGTCGTGCAGGTGCCAACCGATCGTGCGGCTCGCCATCTTCTGCAGGTGCTCCCGATGCCGCAGCAGCCCCATGCCTTCCTTGATGTCGGCATGGCCGGTGTCGTGCCAGTAGCCGAGCGAAGCATCGACGGGATACTCCGCGATGAACGATTCGTAATCGGCGTCGATCGGCAGCTCCTCGAATTTCTCCCGATTCTCGAAACCGAGCAGCACGCCCTTCTGTTTCGCGTGGTCGAGCACCTCGCCGATGCTGGACTTCACCTGCGCCCAGAACGGCGGCATACGCTTGCGCAACTTCACCAGGCTCTTTTGCAACAATGCGTCGTAGGCCTTGTCGTCGCCATGCCGCCCCGCGTCGTGGTGTTCGTCCAGATACCGGCTGACGGCCCGGGCCGGATTGAACCAAAAGAAACTCACGCTGCCGAGGTGGCAGACCAGCGCCCGCGATTTTACCTGCGCCGCAAAATCGATCGAGCGCCGGGTGTGCCGCAGCCACTGTTCGTGTTCGCGGTGATCCGACGACGACGGTTGGAAGAGATTCGGCGCGGCCTGCACCACGCCGGTCGGCAGCGGGCAAAAATTATGGGTCGAGCTGATCTTCACGATCCCCTCCTCCACCGCCCGCAGGATACCCGGGACCAGCGTGATCCGGATGCCGTGGCTCAGCTCGATATACTCGAAGCCGAGCGCGGCCATCTCCTTGCACATCCCGTAGCCTTCCTGATGCCGGTGCGAACACCAACTGGTTGATAGAGCGAGGATAGGCTTCACGCAGAGATCACCCAATGACGAATCCAATTGCCTTCAAGTTGCACGAAGAAAATCGGTCCGGACACGAAAAAGCCGCGCTTCGGCTGGGCGGATGCGCGGCCTCAAAGTCGATCACCGGACGTCGGCCTT
>JBILLY010000596.1:0-3801 GCA_044375835.1 Opitutaceae bacterium | reverse complement strand
CTCCGCCATCTCCGCGTAGCGCCGCAGTCCGTCGGTCCCGTCGGTCGCGGCCTCCACGGTGTAGCCCAGGTGGCGCAGCGCGCCTTCCACCACCGCGCGCACCTCGGGCTCGTCGTCGATCACGAGCACCGTGCCCCGCGCCGCCGCGCGCGCGGGCCTGGCCGCCGTCTCCGGCGCGCCGGCCGCCGGTGTCGGCGCCGCCGAGGCCGGCAGGTAAAGCCGGAAAACCGAGCCCGCGCCCGGCGTCGACTCCACGAACAACGCGCCGCGGTGACTCTGCACGATGCCGAGCACCGCCGCCAACCCGAGCCCGCGCCCGGAAAACTTCGTGGTGAAAAACGGCTCGAAAATCCGCCGCAGCACCTCCGGCGGCATGCCGCCGCCGTTGTCCGCGACCGCGAGGCTCACGAAGCGCCCGCCCGGCCCTTCCGGCCGCACCGCCGCCCCGCGGAAAAACGCCGCGTCGTGCTCCCCCGCCCCCGTCGTGATCGTGATCTCCCCCGGCCGGTCGCCGATCGCATCGGCCGCGTTGATCACGAGGTTCATCACGATCTGCTGCAGCTGCGACTGGTCCGCCTCCACCGCCGGCAACCCCTCGGCCAGCCGCAGCTCGAGCCGGGTGTTCTTCCGGATCGAGACTCCGAGGAGCGCCGCGGTCGAGCGCACGAGGTCCGACACGTCCACCGCCCGCGCCGCCACCGCCCGCCGGCCGGCATAGGCCAGCATCTGCTGGCACAGGTCCGCCGCGCGCCGCGCCGTCTGCTCGATGCGGTCGAGGTGCTTTTCCGCCGCGTGGCCCGCCGCGAGTTCGAAACGCGCCAGCGTGGCGTTGCCGAGCATCGCGGTGAGCAGGTTGTTGAAATCGTGCGCGATGCCGCCCGCCAGCACGCCGAGGCTCTCGAGCTTCTGCGCCTCCAGCAGCGAGCGCTCCAGCTCGCGTTTCTCCGCCTCCGCCCGCTTGCGCGCCGTGATCTCGGTCGCGATGCCGCCCAGCGCGTAGATCGTGCCGTGCGCGTCGCGCAGCGGGAATTTCTGCACGATGCACTCGTGCCGCCCGGCCGCGTTTTCGCCGGCCTCCTCGAACTCCATCGGCCGCCCCGCGGCCAGCACCGCGGCGTCGTTTGCCGCCACGGCCCGCGCCTGCTCCGGCGGGTGGATCTCCGCGTCCGTCCGCCCGAGGATCCCGCTCCGCGCCGCGCCCGTCAGCCGCTCGAAGGGCGCGTTGCACAGCACGTAGCGCCCCGCGAGATCCTTCACGAAGATCGCCGCGGGACTGTTGTCCAGGATGGCCTGCAGCCGCGCCTCGCTGTCGCGCAGCCGCCGCTCCGTCTCCTCGCGCCGGCGGATGTCGGCCTCCAGCTGCCGCTGCGTGCCGCGCAGCTCCGCCGTGCGCTGCGCCACCTCCGCCTCGATCTGCTGCGTCCGCCGCTGCGTGCCCGCGATCCACGTCACCGCGAAACCCGTGCACAGGATGCCGAACCCGAACGCCAGCCAGCCCCGCGCCGTCGGCTGCTGCGCCCGCCACTCCGCCGTGGGCCGGAACCACAGTTCCCACTGCCGCCCCGCATGCGGCAGCGTCACCCGCAGGTGCACGCCCAGCGCGAATTCCTCCGGCCCCGGCGCCCGCACCGCCGCCCCGGCCCGCGGCGCCGCCCCGGGCCGGGGGTGCAGGAACTGCCGGTCCGGCGGCGCCGAGCGGTCGAGCACCAGCACCTCGACCGCCGCCGACTCCGCCGGCGCGAACAGCGAGCCCACGAAGTCGTCGATCCGGAAAATGCCGAAGATGAAACCGCGCAGCCGGTCACGCCGCTCCGCCGCCGTCGCCGCCGCCGCGAGCGGCTGCCGGTAGACGGGCAGCTCCATGATGTAGCCCAGGCTCGGCGCACCCTGCCGGTCGAGCAGGGGCAGCGTGCCCGTCGCCGCCAGCCCGCCGACCTCCGCGATGCGTTCCAGTTGCGGCCAGGTCGTCCCCGAGCGCAGGTCGAAGCCCAGCGCGGGTTCGTTCCCCACGTAGGGCTCGATGAACATCACCGGGAAATGCTCCGCCCGCTCCGCCGCGCGCCGCAGCTCGCTGCCCGCGATCCGCTCCTTGAACTCGAACGCCGCGTAGCCCTCCGCCCGCACCGCGCGCTCCACCTCGGCGCGCCGCGCGCCCGGGATACGCTCGACCCACTCCAGCGCCTGCACCCCCGCCTGCCGCGAGATCAGATCCCGCGCCGCGCCGGAAAACTCCGCGCGCGAGACCGTCTCGGAAAAATGAAACAGGTTGCGCAACGCGTAGAGCGACTCCTGGTGCCGCTGCAGCCGGTCCGCCGCCGTCGCCGCGATCGTGTGCGCCCGCCGCTCGAAATCCGCCGCGTGCCGCTCCGCATCCCGCGCCCGCACGACGAGAAACACGAGCGCGCTCACCGTGACGCCGAAAAACATCGCCAGCACCGTCGCCCGGACGCGGGCCGGCAACGGTCCGACGCCGGCCGGGCCGGCCGAGTCTGCAAGCGGAGGTTCCATACGGAGCGCGCGGACCCTAGCCCGGATATTTCACCGCCGTGAACAGAATACTGGGAAAAATATCCGTCCGCCCGAGGGGCGGAGGTTTCACACCTCTGGGTGTGAAACCTTCGGGCTGGCAGCCGGCTCGCGAAACACACGCCCGCACGTTGCGCCCCTCCGGCCCGGCCGCGGGGCCCGCCCCGCCGCGCTCACCCCGCCCGCACGCGCCGGGCAAACGCCGCCGCCGGATTCCGCTCCAACAGCTGCGCCAAGTCGGCCTCGCCGAAACCGGCCTCGCGCAGCTGCGGCAAAAACGCCCCGTGCAGCGTATCGAAGGGGCGGAAGGTCCCGCCGCCCGGTTTCGCCGGGTCGAACCAGCCCGCGTCGTGCGAGAGCAGCGTGCGCGCGAGGTGCCCGCGCTGTTTCAGCTCGCGGCACAGGTGCAGGTGCCGCGCGAGGCTGTTGCGGTTGAGCCCGTCGCACGAGATCCACGCGCCCGCGTCCGCCGCCGCGAAGAGGTCGTCGTCGCGCGCCCCCTGCGCGTGCACCCACACGAAGGCCTCCGCCGCCACGCCCTGCGCCCGCAGCACCGCGAGGATTTCCCGACCCGGGCCGCGGCCGCAGTGCACCGCGATCGTCAGTCCCGTCGCCGCGTGCGTGCGCGCCGCCGCCTCCACCAGCGTGCGGTGCAGCGGCGAAAGCGCGGGCTCCGCGTCCACGCCGCTCTTGATGAAACCGGGCCGGATGCCCGTGTCGCCGATGCCGTCGCGCGCCTCGGCGATCCAGCGCGCCGCCAGCTGCGGCGCCGTCTCCGTGTGCGCGTGCGGCGGCAGGAAAATATTTTTCCGCGCCCCGTAGTAGCCCGTGTTGGTCACGAGGTGCAGGCCGGTCGCCGTCGCGAGCCGCGCGAGCAGCCGCGGATCGCGGCCGAGCCAGGCCGGCGTGCACTCGAAGAGCGTCCGCACGCCGAGCGCGTGCGCCTGCGCCAGGTGCGGCCGCACCGCGCGGAAGACCTCGTCGGCGTCGTAGCGCGCCGGCGACACGCGGTCCGCGCCCACGAAATCCACCAGCACGTGTTCATGCGGCAGCGTCGGCCCGAGCCGCCCCGCCGGCACCGGCCCGAGCACCGTCTCGACCACGGGCCCCGCTTCCGCGGCGAGGGTGCGGCGCATCAACCCCGCGGTCGGAAGGATCGCGAGGGCGGCAGTCCCGGCGCGGCGAAGGAACGAACGGCGGTGCATGCGCCGAACCAACCCCGCTCCCGCCCGCGACGCAACGCGGCGTTAGGCGCCCGCCCTGCGGGCCGCGCCG
>JBILLY010000593.1:0-3813 GCA_044375835.1 Opitutaceae bacterium | reverse complement strand
TTCACCTTCCGCCTCCCGCCTCCCGCCTCCCGCCTTTCGCCTTTCGCCTTCCGCCTTTCGCCTTCCGCCTTTCACCTTTCGCCTTCCGCCTTCCGCCTTTCCCCTTCGTCCTTCCCCCATGCAGCTCCACCACTCCCCCGCTCCCGAGGCCGTCGACACCCTCTCCACCGCCGAGCTGCGCTCCCGCTTTCTCCTCGCCGACCTCTTCCAACCCGGCGCCGTCACCGCCCACTACACCGACCTCGACCGCATGATCGTCGGCGCCGCCTGCCCGTCCGCCGCCACCCCCGTCCTCGCGCTCCCGAACTACCGGGAAACCGGCACCGCCCATTTTCTCGAGCGCCGCGAAATCGGCATCCTCAACGTCGGCAGTGGCCCCGGCACCGTCCGCGTCGGCGCCACCGCCTACACCCTCTCCACGCTCGACTGCCTCTACATCGGCCTCGGCGAAAAAGACGTCTCCTTCGAAAACGGCCCCACCCCCGCGCCCGCCCCCCTCTCAAATCTGAAATCTGAAGTCTCCCATCCTGCCTCCCCGCCCGCGCCCGCCGGCCAAGCCCCGCAGTTCTACTTCGTCAGCACCCCCGCCCACGCCCCGCACCCCGCCGCCGTCGTCCGCCACGCCGCGGTGAACACCGCCCCGATCGGCGACCCCGCCAAGGCCAACCGCCGGCGTATCCACAAACTCATTCACCCCGACGGCGTGAAGAGCTGCCAGCTCGTGCTCGGCTTCACCGAGTTCGAACCCGGCTCGGTGTGGAACACGATGCCGCCCCACACCCACGACCGCCGCTCGGAGATCTACCTCTATTTCGACGCCGCCGACGCCGTCATCTTCCACTTTCTCGGCCGCCCCGATGCCACCCGCCACCTCGTCGTCCGCGACCGCGAAGCCGTCCTGTCGCCCCCGTGGTCGATCCACTGCGGCGCCGGCACCGGCGCCTACCGCTTCGTCTGGGCCATGGCCGGCGACAACCAGACCTTCGCTGACATGGACGCCGTCCCGCTCACCGCCCTGCGCTGACCTGCCCTGCCCCCGCACCGCGGGCCCGTCCCCATCACCCATAACCCATCACCCATAACCCGATCTCGTCACTCCCCATGACTTCCTTCCTACGGCGGCGCCGCCGTTGGTCACGCTGAGCCGGTTTCCCTTCGCCAGGGCCGCCGCCGCCGCCCATCACGCCGGCATGCTCTCGCTGCAAAACGTCACCAAGCGCTACGGCTCCCTCACCGCGCTCGACGGCATCTCCCTGGAACTCCGCCGCGGCGAATGCTTCGGCCTCCTCGGCCCCAACGGCGCCGGCAAGTCCACCACCATGTCGCTCATCGCCGGCCTCCGCGCCCCCGATGCCGGCACGCTCACCCTCGACGGCGAACCCCTCTCCGCCACCAACGCCGTCTCCCGCCGCGCCCTCGGCCTCGTCCCGCAGCACATCGCCCTCTACCCGGAGCTCAATGCCGTCGAAAACCTGAGCCTCTTCGGCGCCCTCTACGGCCTGCGCGGGGCCGACCTCCGCGCCCGCATCGACGCCGCCCTCGAGGCCGTCCAGCTCGCCGATCGCCGCCACGAGCCCGTGAAGCGCTTTTCCGGCGGCATGCAGCGCCGCCTCAACCTCGTCGCCGCCCTCCTCCACCGCCCCAAACTCCTCCTCTGCGACGAGCCCACCGTCGGCGTCGACCCCCAGTCCCGCAACGCCATCTTCGAATACCTCGAGCGCCTCAACCGCGAGGGCCTCACCATCGTCTACTCGACGCACTACATGGAAGAGGCCACCCGCCTCTGCTCCCGCATCGGCATCATCGACCACGGCCGTATCCACGCCCTGGGCACGCTCGACGAGTTGCTCACGCGTCTGCCCTTCGAAGAGGAAATCCGTTTCCCCGCCGACGCCGCCACCGCGCCCCTCGCCGCCCGCCTCGGCGCGCACGGCGAGCTCACCGTCGCCGACGGCACCCACCGTTTCCGTCCGCGCCCCGACTTCAAGTTCAGCGCCTTCTACGCCCTCGCCGAGTCCATCGGCCTGCCGCCGCGCCTCTTCACCACCCAGCGCCCCACCCTCGAAGCCGTCTTCCTCCACCTCACCGGCCGCTCCCTCCGCGAATAACCGGCGCCCTTGGTCCCTTGTTCCCACCCCGCTCCGTCTCTCAGCTCTAGCCTCTAAGCTCTCGGCTCCCACCTGCGCCGCCCGGCGGCGCCTCCCCATGTCCCCGATCCTCACGCTCGTCCGCAAAGACTTCCTCAATTTCTTCCGCAACAAGGCCGCCGTCTCGCTCACCTTCGCCGTGCCCTTCGCGATGATCTACCTCTTCGGCCAGATCTTCGGCGTGAACCGCAAGGACTCCGGTCCCACCGGCTTCCCGCTCGCCGTCGTCAACGCCAGCAGCGAGCCCACCGCCGCCGCCCTCGTCGCCGCCCTGCGCACGGAAAAAAGCTTCCGCCTCATCACCGAGTTCACGCTCCCTGACAAATCGAAGCGCCCCCTCGCCGAGGCCGACCTCCGCCCGCTCATGCAGGCCCCCGGCGCCCCGTTCCGTTTCGCCCTCGTCATCCCGCCCGACGCCGTCGGCGGTGGGGCCCTCGGCCTGAAACTCAAACTCCTCTCCAACCCGCGCAACGAGATCGAGACCCAGACCGTCAACGGCCTCCTCCAAAAAACCATCTTCTCCAACGTCCCCCAGCTCCTCGGCCAATCCCTGCAAGCCGCCGCCAAAAAAGCCCTCGGCGACGAACGCCTCGCCCGCTTCAACACCGGCATCGCCACCGCCGTCGGCACCGCCTTCAACCTCGATCCCGCCGCCGTCCAAAAAGAAATCGAGGCCGGCCACTTCGGCCTCAGCCGCCTCACCGCTTCGTCCGCGTCGTCCGCATCGTCCGTCACCGCGCCCTCCGGCACGGAGAAGGAAAACACGTCCGCCGCCGCCGACTTCTTTTCCAAGATCGTGAAGGTCGAAACCGAGCAGGTCGTCGGCGCCAAAGTCAAAAACCCGCAGGCCACCGGCCTCGTCGGCGGCTGGGCCATCCAATTCTTGCTCTTTGCCCTCAGCGCCTCCGCCGCGAGCCTCTTCCGCGAACGCGACGCCGGCCTCTTCCAGCGCCTGCTCGCCGCTCCGCTCACCCGCGCCCACATCCTCTGGAGCAAGTTCCTCTACGGCGTGATCCTCGGCCTCGTGCAACTCGTCGTCCTCTTTGTCGCCTCCAGCTGGCTCTACGGCATCGACGTCCTGCCCCACCTCGGCCTGCTCGCGGTCGTCTGCATCTTCGCCGCCGCCGCCTGCACCAGCTTCGGCATGTTGATCGCCGCCCTCGCGCCCTCGCCCGAAGCCGCCAGCGGCCTCGCCACATTTCTCATCATGCTCATGAGCGCTCTCGGCGGCGCCTGGTTCCCGATCAGCCTCATGCCCGAGTTCATCCAGCAGTTCAGCAAGCTCACGCTCGTCTACTGGTCGATGGAGGGCTTCAGCGCCGTCCTCTGGGCCGGCCACGGCCTTGTTCAACTTCTCCCGCTGCTCGGCATCTTGGGCGGCATCACCGCCGCCGTCATGAGCATCGCCGTCTGGCGCTTCAACCGCGGTCGCATCTTCGACTGACCGCGGCCCGGCCTCCGCTCTCCTCCCCCGCCGCCGCCCGATCTCCCCGCAGTGTAGGGTCGCGGCTCGTCCGCGCCCAACGCTGCCCGCGCCGCGCCGCGCGCCCTTCGCCCGCACCCCACCACACCGCCCGCCATCGTCCCACCCGCAGGCTGGCCTCCGCCCTGCTTTGCGCTACGCCTTGGCCCCCCCTCCGCCGCCACGATGCGCCCTCGCCTCCCC
>JBILLY010000592.1:0-3818 GCA_044375835.1 Opitutaceae bacterium | reverse complement strand
TCGCCCCGCGCCGCCTCGCCGCCGACCAGCTCGCCGTCTCGCTCGTCGACCTCCGCGATCCCGCCCGCCCCGCCTCCGCCTCCGTGCGCGGCGGCGAACTCATCTACCCCGCCAGCGTCATCAAACTCTTCTACCTCGCCGCCGCCCACCGCTGGCTCGAGGACGGCCGCCTCGTCGACTCCGCCGAACTCCGCCGCGCCAACCGCGACATGATCGTCGATTCCTCCAACGACGCCACCCACTACGTCATCGACCTCCTCACCGGCACCACCAGCGGCCCCGAACTCGAGCCCGCCGCGATCCGCGCGTGGTTCGACGCCCGCAACGCCGTCACCCGCTACTTCGCCGGCCTCGGTTACACCGGCGTTCTCGCCCACAAAAAACCCTGGGGCGACGGCCCCTACGGCCGCGAATCTCAGGCGACCCGACTCTTCGAACCGCGCCGCAACATGCTCACGACCGACGCCACCGCCCGCCTCTTCGTCGAGATCGCCACCGGCCGCTGCGTCACGCCCGCCCGCAGCGCCGAAATGATGGCCCTCCTCGCCCGCGATCCCGCGGCCCCGACCTCGGACCCCGACGACCAAGCCCTCTTCACCGGCCCCGCGCTGCCCCCCGGCGCCAAGCTTTGGTCCAAGGCCGGCTGGACCAGCCAGACGCGCCACGACGCCGCTTACATCGAGCTGCCCGGCGGCGCGAAAGTCGTGCTCGTCGTCTTCACCGTCGGCCATGCCGCCGAGCGCGAGATCATCCGCACCGTCGCCCGCACCGTCGTCGCCGGCCTCAAATAACGGGAAACGCCGCCGCCCTCGAAGGCGACGGCCGGCATCCCCGCCCCTCACCGGCGCCGGTCATCTCCCATCACTCATCACTCGCCACTCATCACTCATCACTTCCCCTTGCTTCCCGTCTTCGCGGCAAAATCCCCCGCCGCCACCACCACCAGCTTCGCCGGATCGAGGTGCTTGCGCAGGGCCGCGTTCACCGTCTCCGGCGTGAGGGCCGCGATCTTCTTCTCGTAGTCCGTCTGCCACGCCAGCGTGCGCCCGAGGTAGCGGTAGCCGCCCAACGTCGCGCCGATCGCCGGGTCGCTCGACCGCGCCACCTTCACCGACTCGAGGTAGCCCTGCCGCGCCTTGTCCAATTCCTCCGCCGTCACCCCGTCGCGCACCAAGCGCTCCAGCTCCTCCTTCACGCACACCTCCAGCCGCGCCATGTTCTGCGGATTGCAGATGGCCGTGATTGAAAACGTCGCCCGCGGCTCGAACGACGACGCCGCGAAACTCGACGACACGCCGTAGGACAGGCCTTCCGTTTGCCGGATGCGCACGCCCAGCCGCGACGCCAGCGTGCCCGCGCCGAGCACGTAGTTGCCCAGCACCAGCGCCGGATAATCCGGATCGTCGTCCCGCATCGCGATCAACTGCCCCGCCGCATAGGTCGCGTTCGCCTTGTCCGGCGTCACGATCTCCTGCCGCTGCGCCGCCACGGGCACGGCCGCCGGCGACGCGATCCGCGCATACGGCTTCGCCGCCGCCCAGCCGCCGAGCGCCTGTTTGACCAGCGGCAGATTGGCGTCGGGATCGAAGTCGCCCACCACCGTCAGCTCGCCCGTCGCCCCGCCGAGATACTCGCGGTGCAGTTGCACCACCTGCGCGTAGGTCGTGGCCTGCAGCCGCGCGATCGACTCCTCGATCGTCGGCACGTAGCGCACGTCGTCCGGTCCCGCCGGGCTCAGCAACCGCGACAGCAACCGCGGCCCGAGCACCGCCGGCTCCGTCTTCGACTGCTCGAGCGCCGCCAGCCGCTCCGCCTTCATGATGTCGAAATGCTCCTGCGGCAGCACCGGCGCCCGCAACACCTCCTGCAGCAACTCCAGCACCGCGGGCAGCGTGTCCCGCTTGGCCTGGATCGAAAACGTCACCGCGCCGAGCGACCCGCCGCCTCCGCCCCCGCGCCCGCCGCGCCCCCGGCCGCGCCCGCCGCCGCCTCCGCCCGCGCCGAGCGTCGCGCCGAGGCGGTCCAGCTCGTCGCGCAGTTGCTGATACGTGCGCGTCTTCGTGCCGTGCAGCATCAGGTCCGGCAGAAACGCCGCCGCGTTCTCCATGCCTTTCAAGTTGGTCTCGTCGCCGTAGCGCAGGGTCAGCGTCAGGTGCACTTCCTGGCCGCGCGATTTCTTCGGCAGCAGCGTCACTTTCACGCCGCCGGGCAGCTCCATCCGGCTCGCCCGTGCCTCGATGTTCGCCGGCGTGGGCTCGAAGGCCTCGCCCTCCGCGATCGTCTTCCGGCCCTGGTAGCCGGCCGCCACCGTCGCGAGATCCCGCACCGCCGGCACCGCCACGCGCTCGGGCTGGTCCGTCGGGATAAACACGCCCGTCGTCCGGTTGCTCCGCTTCAGGTAGCGCGCCGCCACCGCCTTCACGTCCGCCGGGGTCACCTTCTCCACCCGGTCCCGGTGCAGGAAATACAGCCGCCAGTCGCCCTGCGCCGCCCACTCGCTCAGCGCGATGCCGATCTGCGCCGTGTCCGTCGCCGCCAGCTCCCGCGCCTTCAAGATCTGCGTCCGCGCCCGCGCCGTCTCCTCCTCGGTGAACTCCCCCGCGCCCAGCCCTTCCAGCGTGCCGACCAGCAGGTCGCGCACCTCGTCGACCGACCCGTCCTTCGGCACTTCCGCGAACGCCATGAAGAGGCTCGGGTCGTGCTGCCGCGACGCGAAGGCCGAGGCGCTCGTCGCCTTCTTCGTCTCGACCATCGTCTTGAACAACCGGCCCGTGCCCCGCGCGCTCAGGATGCCGCCCAGCACCTGCACCGCCGCCGCGTCTTCGTGCGCGCCCGACGGCGTGTGGTAGGCCACGCCCACCGAGCTCACGACGCCCACGCGCCGCAGCGTCACCGCCCGCTCGCCGTCCTGCGCCGGCTCCTCCGTCCAGGTCGGCGTAAGCTTCCGCTCCGGCCGCGGCAGGCCGCCGAAATGTTTCCCCGTCAGCTCCAGCGCCTTCGCCTCGGCGAACTTGCCCGCGATCACCAGCACCACGTTGTCGGGCTGGTAGAACTTCCGGTAGAACTCGCGCAGGTTCTCCACCGGCACGCGCTCGATGTCGCTGCGGTTGCCGATCGTCGACTTGCCGTAGTTGTGCCAGTCATACGCCGCCGCCGCGATGCGCGCGCGCAGCACACCCGACGTCGAGTTCTCGCTCCGCTCGAATTCGTTCCGCACCACCGTCATCTCGGACAGCAGGTCCTCGCGCCGGATCACGCTGTTCACCAGCCGGTCCGCCTCCAGCCCGAGCGCGAAGTCCAGGTTCTCGTCCGTGGCGTTCAGCGTCTCGTAGTAGTTCGTCCGGTCGTCCGACGTGCTGCCGTTGAACTGCGCCCCGCGCTCCTGCAGCGCCTTGGGTATGTTCGGGTGCCGCGGCGTGCCCTTGAACACCATGTGCTCCAGCAGGTGCGCCATGCCCGTCTCGCCGTAGCCTTCGTGCCGCGAGCCCACGAGCACCGTCATGTTCACGCTCACCTTCGACTGCGACGCGTCGGGAAACAGCAGCAGCCGCAGCCCGTTCGCGTAGCGGTATTCCGTGATGCCCTCGACGCTCGCGACCTTCGTCGGCGCCTCCGCCGCCGCGGCCGTCGTCGGCGCAAAAAACGCCGTCCCGAGGAGACCGGCCAACAGGACCATTGCCACGCGGGGTGAGACGGAACGGCTGGACGTCGTCATGGCGCGCACGCTGCCCGCGCCGCCGCCCTCGCTCAAGCGCGTTTCCCGCCCACCCGCCCGCGCGCGCCGCCGCCGCGTTGCCCCCCGGGCGGTCAGGCCCGGC
>JBILLY010000591.1:0-3822 GCA_044375835.1 Opitutaceae bacterium | reverse complement strand
CCCGAAACGGTGGCGCTGCACGCGACGTGGAAGCGGCCGCAGACCTTCACCTATTGCGGGGGCGAGCCGTTTGTCGTCTTCGGCTACAGGACGGGGCGGCCGAGTTTCACGGGCAATATCCGGGCGCGGGCGGTGGCGCATGCCGCCGGCCTCGCGCGCACCCTGGCGGAGGCGCACCTGCTCTCGGGCAACGTCGACTACGCCCGCGGGGTGCGGGACATCCTGCTGCGGTTCGCGGCGGTGTATCCCGGCTGGCTCGTGCACGTCGGCTACGGCGAATACGCCGACCTCGATCCCCGCGTGGCCGCGCGATTCATCCAGCAACTGCCGGTCGACGAACTCTGTCCGCCGCCGAACCGGCCCGACCGGAAGCTGCACACGGGCTACTGGACGGCGGGCCGGGCGCTGGGCGGCGGCCAGGAGTCGGCCTTTGTGCGCCGCGTGGTCGAGGCCTACGATTTCACCTGCACGGCGCGGAATCCGGACGGGACTCCGGTTTATTCCGACGCCGAGCGCCGCCTGATCGAGCGCGATCTGCTGCTGGAAAGCACGGTGCTCCTCGTCGCGGACAAGGCGATCAACAACAAGTCCGTGGGCAACCGGACCGCCGCCGCGCTCGTGGGCCTCGTCGTCGGGCACCCGGGGTTGGTGCGATTCGGCTGGGACGGGTTTCAGCAGACGATCGACACCTGGTTCCTGCCGGACGGCACGACGTCGGAGTCGCCCGCCTACGCGATGATGACGCTGCACAACATCTGGGACATGCCCCAGGCGCTGCGCGGCTACTCGGAGCCGGCCGGCTACGCGGGGCCCGACGGGAAGCGGCGGGTCGCGACCGATCTTTACCGCGGCACCGCCTACGAGCGCATCTGGGCGCAAGCCTACGCCGGTTTGCAGGGCGATCTCACGTATCCGGCGTTTGCGGACAGTTACCGAGACACGCGGCTCGGCGTGATGTTCGCGGAGCTGCTGGCGGCGAATTACCCCGAGCAACCGAACTACCTGGCGTTGCTCAAAGAATCCGCCGGGGCCGATCTGGCGCGGGGCCACGCGCCGCTCGCGCTCTACTACCGGGAGCCGGGGTTGGAGGAGAAACCGGTTTCGCCCCTGGTGTTGCCCGACCATTGTCCGCCCGACCTGCGTATCGGACACCTGCGCTCCGGGGCCGACGGACGCGAGAGCCTGGTGCTGCTGAGCGCCAGCCACTGGGGCGGTCACCACCACCTCGACAGTCTCAATCTCACCTACTGGCGCGAGGGCCGCGAAGTCCTCAGCGATCTGGGCTACCTGTGGGATCACCCGAAAAAGTCCCTGACGACGCGCACGCTGGCGCACAACACCGTGCTGATCGACGCCCAGGAGCAGCAGACCCGCGAGCGGGGCGGGGACGTCCGCTACTTCCGCGCCACGCCGCAGGTGAAAGTGATGGCGGCCGCGTCGCGCGCCTATGCGCAGGCAACGCTCTATCACCGGACGGCGGCGGTGATCGATCACGGCGGCGGGCGCAGCTACGTGGTCGATTGTTTCCGCGTGGCCGGCGGGCGCACGCAGGACTTCGTCTACCATGCGTCGGCCCCGGCGGCCGAGATCGTCGGCACGGAGGCGGTCGGGTCGGACGCGAAACTGTATGACTTCACGCGGGTGCGGGCGCTGGCCGGCGCGCCGGTCTGGCGTGCGAGCTGGGCGGCCGGGCCCGACTTGACCGCGGTCGCGTGGAACGTGGCCCAGCCGGGGGAGACCGCGTGGCTGGCCGACGGTTGGGGGCAGCGGGATTGGCGGAACTCGGACATCGGGGCGACGTTGCCCTACGTGATTCGCCGCACGCGCGGAGAAGGACCGAAGGCCTTTTGGTCGGTTTTCGCGACCCACGCGCCCGGCACGGAGCCGTTTGTCCGGGAGGTCCGGGCTCGCGCCGACGGTTCGCTCGCGATCACCACCGCGATCGGCACGGATTACATCGGCGCCCACGACGAGCACATGGTGCTGGCGGCGCCCGACGACGGGGCGGACGCGGGGACGGTGCGACCGTTGGGCGGGAAGTTTGCGGCGGTGTCCGTGCAGGGCGGCCGGGTCGCGTGGACGATGGTGGAACCCTGAGCGGCAACCGCCCCGGGAGGGGCGCCGCGAGACGGATGACGGCGCGCGGCCGTCTCAAGGTGCCGGCGCAAGGCCCGCGAGCAGCACGCGGTAGGATGATTCCGCGGCGACGATCGGGTCGTAGCCCGGCTGGTTGAAAAGCTGGCTGCTGACCTCGACGACGACGGGAAGGTTCACGCCGGCGGCGCGGAGATCGCGGAAGTAGGCGGCGTAGTCGGTGCGCGCGGCATCGGGCAGCGAGAAGCGCACGGCGCCCTTGTCGCGGTGGGCGTCCTTGACGTGCACGAAGGCGGTGCGCGCGGCGAGCGGGCGCAGGCTGTCGGCGACGGAAAGGCCGGCCAGCGCGTAGTGACTGTGGTCATACGCGACGGCGAGGGCGGGGCTCTCGGCGCGGCCGAGCAGCCAGAGCAGGCGGTCGGGGGCGTTGACGGCGTGAAGGGCGTGGGCCTTGAGCGCGAGGGTGATGCGGGCGCCGGCGGCGGCGCGGCCCCAGTCGCGCAGCTGGGCGAGCATGCCGTCGCGCGCGGACGACCAGTTTTCGGGTTTGCCGCCGAGGACGGTCTCGAGGGGCGGCGGGGCGGCGGGGTTGAGTTCGTGGGAGAGCGCGGCGGCTTCGGCGATGGCGTCGAGGTTGGCGGCGTGGGCGGCGGGGGCGGCGAGGAGAGAGAGGTTGAGCATGAGGCCGGCGACGCCGAGCCGGTGTTGGTCCAAGGTGCGCCGGAGCCCGGCGACATCGGCGGGGCGGAGGAGGCGCGGCTCGGTGGGGTAGCCCGGGAGCAGGGCGAGTTCCACGGTGCGGTAGCCGATGCGGGCGCAGGCGGCGAGGGCGTCGGGCAGCGGCAGCGATTTCATGCCGTAGAGGCTGAACCCGAGGGCGGGGGACGCGGCCGAGGCGGGAGTGGCGGCGCAGAGGGAGCGCGGCAGCGGCGGCGCGAACGCGGCGGCAGCCGCGACCGTGGCGGAGCGGGGCCTGGGGGGGGGGGGGGGGTGGGGGGGGGGGGGTGGGGGGGGGGGGGGGGGGGGGCGGGCGCTGTATCCGGTTGGGCCGGACGGGGCGACGCGCGGGCCGGGGTTCAGGACGGGTAGCATTCGAGGTATTTGAGGCCGGTGCCGGTGTTGAAGAGCACGACGGATTCGGAAGGGTGGACACGACCGGCGGCGAGGAGTTGCTTGAGCGCGGCGTAGCAGGCGGCGCCTTCGGGCGCGGGGAAGATCCCCTCGGCGGCGCCGACCTCGCGGGTGGCGGCGATCATGGCGTCATCCGAGACGGCGACGGCGCCGCCGCCGGAGCGGCGGAGGGCGTCGAGCATGAGGAAGTCGCCGATGGCCTTGGGCACGCGGAGGCCGCTGGCCTTGGTGGCGGCGCCGAGGTGCTCCGCGGCGAACTTCTCCCCGGCGGCGAACGCGCGGACGATGGGTTGGCAGCCGTCGGCTTGGACGGTGAACATGCGCGGGCGCTTGGCGCCGATCCAACCGAGTTGCTCCATCTCGTCGAAGGCCTTCCACATGCCGATGAGGCCGGTGCCGCCGCCGGTGGGATAGAGAATCACGTCGGGCAACTGCCAATCGAGTTGCTCGGCGAGTTCGTAGCCGAGGGTTTTCTTGCCCTCGGCGCGGTAGGGCTCCTTGAGCGTGGAGACGTCGAACCAACCCTCGGCGGTTTTGCGGCGGGCGACCTCGGCGCCGCAATCGGTGATGAGGCCGCGGAGCAGCGTGACGTGCGCG
>JBILLY010000590.1:0-3825 GCA_044375835.1 Opitutaceae bacterium | reverse complement strand
GAGACCTTCGCCGTCGAGACGCCTTCGTGGGGCTTTGCCGACACTGGCACGCGCTTCGGCAAGTTTTTCCAGCCCGCCGCGGCCATCGACCTCGGCGACAAGCTCGCCGACGCGGGGCACGTCCACGCGCTCACCGGCTGCTGCCCGACCGTCGCGGTGCACGTGCTCTGGGATTTCAAGGCCGGCGAGGACCCCAAGGCCGTCGCCAAGCTCGCGCGTTCGCACGGCGTGAAGATCGGCGCGATCAACCCGAACCTCTTCCAGGACCAGTGCTACAAGTGGGGCTCCTTCGGCAACGGCGACGCCGCCGTCCGCGCCCACGCGCTGCAGCACTGCATCGACTCCATCGCCATCGGCAAGGCGGTCGGGAGCGAGTATGTCTCCCTTTGGTTCGCCGACGGCACGAACTACCCGGGCCAGGACAGCATCCGCGACCGCAAGCGCCGCTTCGAGGACGCCCTGCGCGCCTGCCACGCCCAGCTCGGGCCGAAGCAGACGATGCTCGTGGAATACAAGCCGTTCGAGCCCGCCTTCTACGCCACCGACATCGCCGACTGGGGCATGGCGCTCCTCCTCGCCAAGAAAGCCGGCCCGCGCGCCAAGGTCCTCGTCGACACCGGGCACCACTACAACGCGCAGAACATCGAGCAGATCGTCGCGTGGCTCCTCGACGAGGACATGCTCGGCGGCTTCCACTTCAACGATCGCCGCTACGCCGACGACGACCTCACCCTCGGTTCGATCGATCCGTATCAGGTCTTCCGCATCTTTCACGAGATCCACTTCTTCGCCGCCGACCGCGGCAAGATGCCGTCGATCGCCTACATGATCGACCAGTGCCACAACGAGAAACCGAAGATCGAGGCGACGATCCAGACCGTGCTCATGGCGCAGGAACTTTACGCCAAGGCCGCGCTCGTCGATCACGCCGCGCTCCGCCGTGCGCAGGCCGCCAACAACGTCGTCGACGCCGAACTGATTTTGAAGAACGCGTTCTTCACCGACGTGTCGCCCGCGCTCGCGGGCTGGCGCAAGGCGCGCAAACTCGCCGCCGACCCGCTCGCCGAGCACCGCCGCAGCGGCTACGCGAAGCAAGCCGCCGCCGACCGCACCCGCCGTCGCAAAGAACTCGGCCTCGTGCAGGGCGGCAGCTTCGCCTGAACCCAAGAGCGCAAAGTTGGCGGCTTGCGGGGCTCGACCTTGGTCGATGCCCGGCTCGTGCGCCCCGTGCAACGGCCTGAGCAAGCTCAGGCCCTACCGTCCGGAAACTGCGGGGCGTTGGCAGGGGCAACGAGTTCAGGCACCTCTGCCATCACGTGCCGCGGTCAGGCCGTGAGCGAAATCTCGCCGGCCGCGAGGCGGTGGAGGAACAGCGCCACGACTTGGGCGCGGGTGGCCATCGTCGGGATGACGATGAACTCGCGCGCGCTGTGCAGGTGGTCGCCGATCGGGCCGATGCCGTCGAAGCTCGGCAGGCCCTCGGCCGCGAGCAGATTGCCGTCCGAGGCGCCGCCGGTGTGCACCCAGGAAAAACGCGGCAAACCCACGTCGGATGCGGCACGCTGCCACTCCGGAAACAGTTTCTCCTCGAGCGGCAGGCATTCCTTCGGCGGGCGGTTGAAGCGGAGCGCGAGCTCGAGCTTGTAGCCCTCGCGGGCGTTGATCGTCGCTGCCAGCGACTCGAGCCGGGCGGTGAGGGCCGCGCGGTCGGACATTTTGGTCACGCGCAGGTCGAGCTCCGATTCGGCGAAGTCCGGCACGACGTTGGTCGCCGGGCCGCCGCCGCGGATGTTGGCGACGTTCACGAGCACGCCGGGCAACTCTTCGGGCAGCTTGCTCGCGGCCTGGAGAAATTCGGCGAGCGCGAGGATGGCGTTGCGCCCGTCGCTCGGAACCTTGGCGGCGTGGCCGGCGCGGCCGTGGCAGCGGGCGATGAGCCCGCCGGTGCCCTTGCGCGAGTGGACGATGTCGCCGTTGGGGCGCGTGGGCTCGAAGACGAAGGCGAAGTGGTTGCGCTTCGCCGCCGCGACGAAGTGGGCGCGGCTGCCGTGCGAGCCGGTTTCCTCGTCGGGCGTGAGCAGCACTTCCCAGCCGATCTTCGCGGCGTGCGGCGTCGACTCGAAGGCCTGGAGCGCGGCGAGCATCGTCACGAGGCCGCCCTTCATGTCGGTGACGCCCGGGCCGTTGACGCGCTCGGCGTCGAGCCAGGTGCAGTGCTGGAACGGGTCGTCGGCTTCGTAGACGGTGTCGAAGTGGCCGCTGAACAGCAGTCGCACGGGGGCCTCGGGCCGCACCGTGACGAGCAGGGCGTCGGCGGTGCCGGGGCAGGGCAGTTCCTCGACCTGGGCGCCGGCAAACACGCCGAACTCCTCGCGCAGCGCGGCGCGCATGCGGTCGAGGCCCGCGCGGTGGCCGGAGCCGGAGTTGATCTCCGCCCAGCGGAGGAGGAGCGCGGCGAGCTGCGGCGTGCGGTCCGGCAGGCGGGCGATGGCGGGAGGAATCGACGTCATGGATACGGCGACAGTCGCATTTATCGGGACGCGCGCAACACCGTGTGCGCCGCGGCGACGGCGGGCGGCAACGGCTCGGGCGCGATCCAGCCGCGCGCTGGGTAGTCCACGATGCGGTTGAGTTCGCCGGCGAGGTGGTCGAGGTAGTCGACGCCCTCCGCGGCGTAGCGGGCTTGTTCGCCGTCCAGCGTGAAGGGCGGGGCGGCGCGGTGCACGGCGAGGGCGGGAAACTTGAGCCGCAGCGTGAGGCCGACGCGACGCAGGCGCGACGGGGAGGCGACGATGATCGCGCGGCGCAGGCCGGCGTCGAAGGCGAGCGCGGGGTGGGCGCGGGCGAGCAGTGCGGCGGTGAAGTCGATGTTTTCGGCGGTATTGGTGGAGCGGTTCTCGGTGATCACGGCGGCGTCGCCGATCTCCGGATGCGTGCGGCGCAGTTCGGCCCGCCAGGCGTCGGCCTCGGGGCCGCCGAGCCGGCCGGTGCCGGCGCCGATGCCGCCGGTGAAAATGATCCGTGGAGCCAGACCGCGGCAGTGCAGGTTGCCGCAGTGGCGGGGCAGCGCGAGGTCGAACATGCCGAAGCCGATGATCGCATCGGCCGGCGCGGCGGGCAGCGGGTCGGTCGCGCCGAGGTAGGCGAGCGCGAGTTCGGCGGCGCGGCGGATTTCAGGACCGAGCGGTGCCATGCACGGAAAAGGCGAGACGGCGGACGACGCGGGCGAAGAGTCCGGGGAGAAAGCGCTGCAGGTAGATGCCGACGATTTCTTTGCCGCCGACGTAGACCTCGCGGCGGCGGCGCTCGACGCCGCGGAGCAAAGCCGCGGCGCAGGCTTCGGGCGCGATGCCGTTCATCGTGGTGCCGTCGGTTCGGCCGTGTTGTTCGCCGTTCGGGCCGAAGGCATTGGCCGAGACGGCGGTGCGCACGTAGCCGGGGCAGACGAGCGTCACGTGCAGGCCGTCGCGCCAGACTTCGGCGCGGAGGGAATCGAAATAGCCGTGCAGCGCGTGTTTGGCGGCGGCGTAGGTGGAGCGGCCCGGCGTGCCCACGTAGCCCATGACGCTGCTCACGACCACGATGTGGCCGGAGCGCCGGGCGCGCATCGAAGGCAGCAGCGCCTTGGTGAGGAGCACGGGGCCGAAGTAGTCGACCTCCATGAGCGCGCGTTCGACAGCCGGCAACGTGTCGGCGGCGTAGGCGCGCTGGCTCACGCCGCCGTTGTTGACGAGGATGTCGACACCGCCGGTGCGGGCGAGGACATCGGCCACGACGGCGGGAAACGTTTCGCTGCGCGCGAGGTCGAGCGGCGCGACGAGGTGT
>JBILLY010000589.1:0-3826 GCA_044375835.1 Opitutaceae bacterium | reverse complement strand
CCCGTTCTGCTCCACCGTCACCTGCCGGATTCTGCCCTCGAACCGTTCGCGCCGCGGCGCTTCCGCCGCACCATCGCTCGGCCCGTGCTGCAAAACGCACACCAGCCGCCCCTGCCGCGCGACTTCCCGGCCGTCCACCGCCAGAGAATCGATCAGGTTGGCCCCCCACTGCGTCACCCGCGCGCGCAACCGGCCCGTGTCCACCTCCACGCCCGTCTCGCTGCGCCGCACCCGCAGCACCGCTCCCGCCTGCTCCGGCGCGACGTCGACCGCCGCCAGCCGCAACGCACCGACCTCCTCCGGCCCGGCGACCGACGCAAAGCCCGACCACTTCACCGACCCGTCCGGCCAATACGCGAGTGGCCACGTCTGCAGCGGCAGCGTCGCACCCGCCGCCGTCGTCAGCGCAAAGCCCTGTCCCTTCGCCACCGCTCCCCGCGGCCAGGGCACACCCCAGCTGACGCCGGTCGGCGCGGCCGCGGGCGTCCCACCCAGCCAGTTGAGTTCGACGGGCGCGGGCGCAGCCGACGCCGCGATGCCAGCCACGAGGGATAAGAACGCCGCCAGGCGCGGAAAAAATGTCTTCATGGGGTGGGTCGCCCCGGTGCAATGTCCGCGGCGATGCGCGCAAGCGCACGGGGCCGCGCCGCGGAGGCAAGCCCGGCGCGCTCGCCCGCGGAACGTTTCCGGCGCAAATCCCGCGGACAGTCCGGGCCTCCGTTGGACTTTTTCCGGCTCCCTTGATTGACTGTCAGTGTCAGCGCGCACGCGACGAACCCGTCGCGTCTGCTTGTATCCATCGCCGGCCCCAACCCCGTCCCTGTTTCACCATGCCCCTGACTCCCTCTCTGCCCACCCGCCTCGCCGTCTTCGCCGCCCTCGCGCCGGCGCCGTGGCTCCATGGCCAAGCCGCCCCCGCCGCCGCCCCGGTCGATCCCGCCGCCCTCGCGCGCTACGACCGCAATGCCAACGGCCGCCTCGATCCCGACGAACTCGCCGCCAAGGCCGCCGACGACGCTCGCGCCGCCCGCGCCGTCGTCCCCGCCGCACCCGCCTCCGCCGCACCCGCCGCCGGCACCGAGGTCGTCGCGCTCTCGCCCTTCGAAGTCACCGCCGGCACCGAAAAAGGCTACTTCGCCGCCAACACCCTCTCCGGCACCCGCATCAACTCCAAACTCGAGGACCTCGGCGCCTCCATCACCGTCGTCACCAAGCAGCAGATGCAGGACTTCGCGATGTTGGACCTCAACGACGTGTTCCTCTACGAGGCCAACACCGAGGGCACCGGCAACTACACCGATATCTTCATCGACCGCAACGGCGTCGCCCAGGACAACGTCGCCCGCGACCCCAACAACGCCAACCGCGTCCGCGGCATCGGCCCCGCCAACCAGGCCTTCGGCAATTTCCAGACCGGCGTCCCGATCGATCCCGCCATGATCGACGGCCTCGAGATCAGCCGCGGCCCCAACTCCAACATCTGGGGCCTCGGCAGCGGCTCCGGCACCGTCAACGCCATCCCCTCCGCCGCCAACCTCCAGCGCAACTCCTCCCGCCTCGAGCTCCGCACCGACAGCCTCGGCGGCTTCCGCAGCGTGCTCGACCTCAACCGCACCCTCCTCCCCGGCAAACTCGCCGTCCGCGGCATGGCCATCTACCAGGAGGACGAATACGTCCGCCAGCCGTCCTTCAGCCGCACCAACCGCTACGGCGGCATGGTCACCTACCGGCCGTTCAAGACCACCACCCTCCGCACCGCCGTCGAAAGCTACGAAAACTACGCCCGCCGCCCCAACGCCATCCTCCCCCGCGACGCCATCACCTATTGGCAGCAAAGCGGCCGCCCCACCTGGGACGCCTCCACCTGGACCCTCACCCGCCAGGGCGTGCGCACCGTCGTCCCGTATTCCACCGCCGCCGCCACCGAAAACGCCCTCTTCGGCGCCGGCGTCGCCTCCGCCGGCACCGACCTCGCCCGCTCCATCATCTTCGTCGACCGCGGCGCCGTCGACCTCTGGACCACCGGCTACATCAGCGGCATCAACGCCAACGGCATCCCGTCCCCGGACTTCCACCCCGTCACCGGCCACCAGCGCTTCATCGAGACCGCCCCGCCGCCCCGCGTCGGCCCCCTCGCCCCCACGTCCGTCAGCATCACCGACCGCTCCATCTACGACTGGTCCGAGGTCAACATCTCCGCCGCCAACTGGAACCACGACAAGACCGACAGCTACCAGGCCCAGCTCGAGCACTTCTTCCTCAACACCCCGCGCCACCTCCTCGCCGTCCAGCTCGGCTTCCGCCGCGAGGAGTCCCGCCGCCAGTCCCGCTCCTTCATCGGCACCAGCGGCGAATCCCCGATGCTCGTTTACATGGACGTCACCGAGCGCCTGCCCGACGGCCGCGCCAACCCGTATTTCCTCCGGCCCTACGTCGACGCCCTCGAGCCCAGCAGCTCCCGCAGCAGCCCCGTGCGCGACGAATACAAGAGCCAGCTCGTCTACCGGCTCGACTTCGGCCGCGAGCAAAGTCGCCTCCGTTGGATCGGCGAACACGCCTTCAGCGCCTACCACGAATACAAGCGCTCGCTCAACATGAGCTACCCCTTCCGCGATGTCATCGTCTCCGACCACCCGTGGCTCCCCGCCGGCGCCGCCCGCGCCAACGGCGCCACCGTCGCCCGCGCCAACTACCGCTACTACCTCGGCGACAACCGGGGCGACAACATCGACTACGGCTCTCCCGCCTGGGACAAACTCAACGGCACCCGTCCGTTCACCTGGTATAACGCCCAGCTCGGCCGCTGGGTCGACGAACCCGCCGTCATCGGCGAGGCCTTCGTCCCCGGCAACCGCGTCTCCGCCAATGTCATCAAGACCGGCGGCGCCGTCATGCAGAACCACCTCTTCGGCGACCGCCTCGTCACCACCTTCGGCCGCCGCAAGGACTCCAACTTCAACCGCAACGCCGCCCAGACCACGTTGATGCCCGACGGCATCACGCCCAACTACAACGCCGACGACGTCTGGCCCAACAACTGGTTCCGCCGCGACGGCCGCACCAAGACCACCGGCGCCGTCGTCCGCCCCTTCCGCGGCTGGTCCGCCCTCGACCGCCGCGTCCAGGCCTCGACCGGCCTCGCCCGCGTCGCCGGCGACGTCGTCCGGTCCTTGAATTTCCACTACAACACCGCCGACAGCTTCGTCCCCCAGACCATCGCGCAGAACCTCAACCTCCGCCAGCTGCCCAACCCCACCTCCGAAACCAAGGACTACGGCGTCTCCCTCGGCGTCGCGGGCAAGCTCTACCTGAAGTTCAACCTCTACGAGACCAAGCAGGTCAACTCCCGCACCGGCGACGCCGGCGTCATCGCCACCCGCGCCGGCCGCATCGACTTCGCCTTCGGCGGCAACAACGACCAGTTCAACCTCCAGCGCCAGGCCGCCGCCTGGATCGGCTCCGCCAACCCGACCTTCACCCAGGACCAGCTCAACGCCGAGGTCGCCAAGGTCATGGAAGTCCCGCCCGACCGCCTCGCGCAGATGAACGCCTTCCCGATCGCCGAGACCTCCGACGTCGTCTCCAAGGGCAAGGAGATCGAGGTGACCTACAACCCCTCCGCCTTCTGGACCGCCAAGGCCACCATCACCCAGCAGTCCGTCGTCGAGGCCAACGTCACGCCCGGCATCCAGGACTACATCGACGACCGTCTCCCCGTCTGGCGCCGCGTCGTCGACCCCCGCACCAACACGCCGTGGTTCACCACGCGCTACGGCAGCGCCGGCACTCCCAGCGACTTCCTCGATGGTGTCGTCCTCGCCCCCTA
>JBILLY010000029.1:0-15383 GCA_044375835.1 Opitutaceae bacterium | reverse complement strand
CAGCTCGAGCAACGGATCCATGTCGACCGCGTGGCCGAAGATGTGCACCGGCATCACAACCTTTGTCCGCGGCGTGATCCGCGCCGCCACCTGCGCCGTGTCCATCGTCCACGTCTCCGGATCGATTTCCACGAGCACCGGCTTCGCGCCGAGGCGCAGCGCCGCGATCGCGCACGAGATGATCGTGAAGGCCGGCATGATCACTTCGTCGCCTGGATCCACGCCGAGCGCGTAGAGTCCGGCTTCGAGCGCCGCCGTGCCGTTGCACACCGCCACGCCGTGCGCCCGCCCGAGCCGCGCCGCCAGCGCCGTTTCAAAGCGCCCGACAAACGGGCCCTCCGACGAAATCCACCCCGTGTCGATGCACTCCGCGAGGTAGCGCTTCTCGTTGCCGTCGAGCCGCGGCGCGCTGACCGGGATCATGCGCCGCCTCCCGCGATCCGCACCGCCGCCGCGTCGACGCCCGCGATGCGCTCCTTGTCCGCGTCGCCCGCATACGGACCCTGTTTCACTTCGAACATCTCCACCGCCTCGAGCACCTCGAAGCCGTGCCCGCCCGCGACGAGCAAAATCGTGTCGCCGCCCGCCAGCACCCGGCTCTCCACGTAAACCCGCGCGTCCGTGTAAAAATCCACCCGCAGCTTGCCCTTGCGCACGAACAGCACTTCGAGCGTGCGCGTCACCGCCCGCTGCACCGGCTTGTGCACGTGCGGCACGATCTGCCGCCCCGTCGGATGCTGCATGTAGGCGAGCTGTTGGCTGTAGTCGTTGGGCGTGAAAAACGACACGCCCGGCGCGTTGATCGTCCCACGCACGATCAGCGCCAGCACCGCGCCCTCCGCCGTCACTGTTTCGACTGCATCCATGCGCTTGTCGCTACCGGTGCCCTCCGACTCCAGCAAGGCCGAACCCCGCCCTCCCGCACCTCGCCGCGCGTGCTCAAGCCCCAAGCCCACCCGGACGCGAACGCCCGTCCACCCTCGCTCGAGCCGCCGCCGGGAAACGCCCGCGCGCCTCTAGACGCCTTGAGAGCGACGCAGGCAGACGAGTTCGTTGCGCCTCTTTGCGGCCAAACTCGCCCCGCTCCGCCTCTGCCCCTCAAAACACCCCCGCCTCCCACCACGTCTCCGCGCGAAACACCGCCGAAAAATCCCCCTCCGCAAAAAACCGCCGGCACACCGCCGCCCGGTCGTGCCACCGCCCGCCGCTCAGTTTTCGCAGCACATCGCTGCACACCGTCTCCCGATCCCGCGCACCGAAACTCACCGTCCGGCTGCCGGCCAACACCCCCGCCAACCCTCCCAGCCGCTCACGCCACATGATTTTCGCGAGATACCGGCACCAATCCGTCTGCATGTGCCACACCGCCACCTGCCGCCCGCCGAGAAAATCGACCCCGCCCGCGCGCCGGTAATCCAGCGGCCGCTCCGTCACGAGCGACCCGAGCAGCAGCGGATTTTCGAACAACACCAACTCCGGCGCATCCGCCCGCACGTCCTCCGGCCGCGCCTGCGGCAACCGGCCCGTGTGCAGCAAATGGCTGATCAGGTCCTGGTCGCTCGAGATCGTCCGCCGGTCGCGATAGCCCGCCCACCGCGTCCGCGCCGTCTCCTCCCAACCGACGCGCTCAGTCCAAGCCGCCGCCGAATACCCGTCGACGTCGCCCGCGAAGCGCCCCAGCTCCGCCGCGTAGCGCTCGCCCCACGACCCGTCATGCAGCGCCGTCACCGCCGGGCAGCCTTGCAGCACAAAGGTCCGCCGCGCCCACCGCCGCGCCAACTCCGCCGGGTCTGCGTTGAAGATCACGTCGCCGTCGAAATGCAGCAGCGGCGCGCCCGCATACAGATCGGCCAGCACCAGCCACCGCAAAAAACACGCCCGCTCGAACTCCCCGAACCGCCCCAGCGCCGCATGCCGCGCCGCGTGCGTCCGAAACGCCGCCTCGCCGTCCCGCAGCGTCACGCCGAGGTCCGCCAACTCCGCCGCGACCTCCGCCGGCAGATCCGCCCGGCCGTAGAGCAGCACCAGATCGATCGCCCCGCGCCACCCCTGCGCCCGCGCCCGCCGCAGGTTGAAGCGCAACGGCACGTGCGTCTCGAACCGCGCGACCCCGCCCGGCGCGACCCACGCCGTCACCACGGGCCTCATGGCTTCCGCACCACGCACAGGTGCATGTGATTGTGCCAAAACGGTCGCTTCGTCAGCCACGCGTTCAACCGACGCCCGGCCGCATTGGGGAAAAACTCCAGGTGCCCGAAGCGCACGAACAGCCGCCCGAACTCGATGTAGAGTCCGTCGATCAGCGAGGTGGGCACGCTCTCCACCAGCGTGAAGCCCTGCCGCGTCAGCTCGTGCTCGAACTCCGCCTTCGTCAGCCGGTATTCGAAAAACTCGCCGAACATCGGCCAGCGCTTGAACGGCGGCCGCACCGCCAGCCGCGGATTCCGTTCGCCGTGGTGCGGCGGCTTGCCGCAGAGCCGGCGCACCCAGTTGGCCCGCTTCGCGTAGCCGAGCAGCGCGTGCAGGTGGTAGATGCCCGTCCGGTATTTCCACTGCCGCACGCGGTTGAAGCTCGGCACGATCACCAGCGCGATTCCGCCCGGCTTGAGCACGCGGTGCATCTCCCGGATCGGCTCCGCCATGCCTTCGAACACGTGCTCGATCACCCCGAGCGACAGGATGCCGTCGAAACTGTTGTCCGGATACGGCAGCGCCCGCACGTCACCCGTGCGGATGCGCAGGTGCGGAAACCGCGCGTTCAGATCGGCCACCGTCGCCGGGTTGATCTCCATGCCTTCGACCGAAAAACCCTGCTGCGCCAGCCACCAGACGAACCGCCCCGAGCCGCAGCCCGACTCCAGCAGCCGGTCCGTCGGCTTGAAATACTTGAACACATACGGCGTCACCGGCTCGTCCGGGCAGTTCGCCACCAGCTTCTCGAAATCCTCCTGTTTCCACTCGAAGACGGGGGTCATGGTCGGAAAAGGTTCACGCGCCCGCCACCGCCGCACCGTCGCGCGCCCACAGCCTCCGCGCCGTCGCCACGCCCCAGGCCAGCGTCGGCCGGTCGAGCACCGCCAGCACCGCCGCATACAGCGCCGCGCCCGCCGCCACCGCGAGCGCCAGCCCCGGCAGTCCGACCGTCACGCCCGCGCGCTGCAGCGCCCAGACGCCCGCCGCCATCACGAGCGCCGCCGCCGCCGGCGCGCGCACGCGCGTCCAAAGAAATCCCGCCGGCAACCCGAGCACCGGCCGCGTCAGCCCATAGGCGATCGCGTTGATCACCTGCGCGCTCGCCAACCGCGCCCAGCAAAACGCCACCAGGCCCAGCGGCGCACAGCCCACATACACCGGCACCGCGATCACCGCCGCGATCACCAGCAGTTTCACGTTCAGGTCCGGCCGCCCCCGCGCCGCCAGCGCCGTCGAGTTCAGGCCCACCAGCCACTCCAGGCCCATGCGCAGGCCCATCAGCTGGATCACGATCCCCGCCCCCGCCCACGTCGGGCCGAGCACCGCCTCCGCCGCCAGCCCGCCCACCGCCGCCGCCCCCGCGCCCACCGGCAGCGCCAGCAACACCACCATCTGCGTCAGCTTGCCGAGTGCCGCCACAAACCCCGCCGCATCGTGCTGCAACCGCGCCAGCGCGCTCAGCGCTACCGGCACCAGCGGCGTGAAAAACACGTTCGAGAGAAACGCCACCACCACGCTGCCCATGCGGTAAAAACCGAGCGCCTCCGGCCCGAGAAAATGCCCGAGCGCGATCGCGTCGCCCCACGAGATCAGCCACGCCAGCGCCGACTCCGCCAGCACCCACTTCGAAAACGCAAACATGCGCGCAAACTCCGCGCGCCGAAACTCCGCCCGCGGCCGCCACGCGCACGCCCGCCACGCCAGCACCACTTGCGCCGCCGCACCCGCGAGCGTCCCCCACACCAGCGCCCACACGCCGTGCCCGGCCAGCGCCAGTCCGATCGCCAGCCCGCCCGTCAGCAACGTCGGCAGCAACCGCACGCCGAAGAGCGCGCGGAAACGCACCTCGCGCTGCAAGAGCGCCAGCGGCACCGCCGCCACGCTCGCCAGCACGATCTGCAGGCCGAGCACCCGCAGCACCTCGGCGCTGCGCGGACTCTGGAAAAACCCCGCGATCGTATCCGCCCCCAGCGCCACCGCGCCGTAGAGCGCCAGCCCGAGCGCCGCGTTGATCCAAAAGCCGTTGTTCGCGTGCGCCTCCACCGCGTCCTCCGTCTGCACGAGCGCCTTGCCCACGCCGAACTCCAAAAAGATCTGCGCGAGCCCCACCGCCACCGTCGCCACGCCCACCACGCCGAAGTCCTCCGGCGTCAGAACGCGCGCCAGCACCAGCAGCATCGCCGGCTGCACCGCGCGCACCAGCACCTCCGCCAGCGCGCTCCACTTCACCGCGCGCACCGCCCGCTGCGTCACCGCCTCCGCCGTCCCGCGCTGCTCCGCCGGTTCCGTCATGGTTCGATCCGGTCGTCGCGGATGACCCGCTCCGAAAAATGCCCGGGCATCCGCGCCCCGCCGCCCGCCGCGAACCGCTTCACCACGCGCTGGAGCACCGGCTTCGTTCGTCGCAGCACCGCGCCCGCCGCCGCCGCGGCCCGCGCCCGCCACCCGTCGCCGCCGCGCGTCGCGCCTTCGACCGGTGTGATCGTCCCGTCCAGCGCCAGCGTCCGTTTCCACGCCGCCGGCCACGCCGCCAGCGCCTCACCCGCCGCCGCAAAATCCGCCGTCGGCTGCACCCGTTCGTCGTAAACCGGCCCCCAGCCGTCCGCCGTCACGCCCGCCAGCCGCAGCGCCGCCGCCCACGGCCCGCGCTCCCCGGCGGCCTCGAGCACGCGGCGCACGCCGTCGGCGCTGATCGCCTCGCCGGCGGGATAATTCCGCACCGCGACCTTGGCCGGCCACGCCACGTCGCCCGCGTCGCGCGCCACGAGCACGAACTCCGTCTGCGGGCACAGCGCCGCGAGCACCCGCAGCACCGTCGCCGCCACCTCCGCCGGCCCCGCCTGCACACAGAGCACACGCCCGCCGGCCGGCAACGCCGCCCGCAGCTCCGCCGCCGCGCCGGTCCGCTCCGCGTGCGCCTGCAGTCCCGCCGCGTGAAACGCCAAAATCTCGTCGCTCGTCCGCCGCAGCTCCGCCCGCGCGTGCGCCAGCGCCGCGCGCACCGCCGGATCTTCGCTCGCGACCAGGTTGTGCTGCTCCTCCGGATCCGCCGGGATGTCGTAAAACTCCTCGTGCCCCGTCGCGCGGTTCCACGCTTCGTGCAGCCGGTAGGCGATGTAGGACGACGCCGGATCCGGCCGGCTCACGTATTTGTAGCGGCCGCAACGCACCGCGCGGATCCGCCCCATTTTCTCCCCGACCTGATACGGATACACGTTGTCCGCCCGCAGCGTGCGCTCCGGCAGCGTTTTTCCCTCCAGCAACGGCACGAGGCTCCGCCCGTCGCAGGGCGCCGTCCACGCCTCGCGCAGTCCGAGCAACTCCAGCAGCGTCGGCGTCACGTCGCACCCGCTCACCACGTCGTCGATTTCCCGCGGCCGCAGCCCCGGGTATTTCAGCTGCAAGAACACCCGCGTGTTGTGCTCCGTCAGATCCGTGTGGTGAAAGATCGGCGACTGGTCCCGCTCCGCCAGCAGCCACTGCCGGCCGAAGTTTTTCGGGAAATAGTGGTCCGCCGTAAACGCGAACACCGTGTTCTCGTCCGTCAGCCCGTGCTGCCGGAACAGCGCCATCAGCTCGTCCCACAGGTCGAAGAGGAAGATCGTGTGCACGATCAGTGCCTGCGGTTTTCCCGCTTCGAAGCCGTGCGCGAAAAAATGCCGCACCGCCGCCAGCACCGCGTGGTGCGAATGCGTGTCGCGTTTGTGCGACGGAAAATCGCGATACAGTTCCGGCCGGTAAAGCCGCACGCCGGGCATCCAGTTGTCCGCGTTCAGCAGATACGAAAACCCGTTCACCGCGTAGCCGCGCGCCGCCAGAAAATCGCTCGGTTGCGGATTCTCCAGCCGGTCCCACGCCGGCCACGCGCGCCAGTGCAGCTTGTGCGTCTTCGCCGCATGGATGCCCGCGAGCATCGCTTCGATCGACATGATCGTCGACACCGCCGGCGACATCACGTTGTTGAATTTCGCGAAGCCCTGCTCCGCCAGCCGCAGCCGCTCCATGCGCGTGCGCAATCCGCGGAATTCCTCCGTGCCCCAGTCGTGGTCGCCCGTGTGATGCCCGTGGCCGTCGGTGATCAGAAAGACGAGGTTGAGCGGTGCCGCCATGGTCGGGAAAAATCAGCGGACCGGCGCCGCCGCGAAGTGGCCGCGCTCCGCCGCGAGAAACTCGGCCGCGAATCCATCGTGCCGCGCCGGAAACGCCAGCACGTCGTGATAGTGCCCCTTGGCCCGCGCGTAGTCGCAGAGCGCCTCGCCGACCCGCGGCTCCGCCGTCCGCTCCGCGCCCACCAGCCAGCCTTCGTTGTCGTAGTAAGCCACCATCCCGTAGCCCGCCGCCTGCAGCAGCGGAAACACGTCCCGCGGCGCCGACCCGCCGTGCGTCTCCCAATGCCGCGGCGACCACTCGAAGAACACCACCGGCGCCGCCTCCGCCAGCAGCCGCCGCGCGCCGCGCAGCACCCGCAGGTCGAAGCCGTCCGTGTCGATCTTCAGCAGCCCCGCCCGCGCAAAGTCCGGGTGCGCCCGCAGCAGCGTGTCGAGCGTCAGGCCGCCTCCGCCCGTCACGTGCGCCGTGCCCGCCGTCTTCGTCAGCGCGGCCGCCGGCCCGTCCGCCGCCGCATCCGCCTCGGCCAGCAACGCGCGCACTCCCGTCACGCCCGGCAAATCGCGCGTGTTGCGCAGCAGCAGCCCGAAATACTCCTCGTCCGCCTCGATCGCCAAGATCGGCATCGGCCCGCGCTCCCGCAGCAGCGACGCCGTGTCCCCGATGTTCGCCCCCACATCGATCACCCGCAGCCCCGGCTCCCGCGCCGCCAGCGCCGCCGCCAGGCGCGGTAGCGCCGCGTCGTAGTGCGGATACCGCGCGAGGAGAAACGGCAACGCGTGCGCCCATGGCATCGCCAGCCGCCGCCCGCCCACCCGCACGCGCACGACCGGATTCCACCGCCGGCTCAAAACGCGGTGCACCACTTCCCACGCGCGCCCGAGCGGACGCATCCGGCTGTAGACCAGCGCCTCGTGCAGCCGGTCAAACATCGCCGCCTTCCCGCAGCGCCGGCAAATAGGCCGCCGCCGCCGCCGTGATATCCCGCACATCCGCCGGCGTCGCCGGCCGCAGGTTGTTGTCCGCGCGCCCCGGGTGCAGCATCTCGCCCGCCACCCGCGCGATCGCCGCCGCCCCGATCCCGTGCCGACGCAGCAGCGCGTCGACGCCAAAAGCCTCCAGCAGCGCCACGATCCGCGCCCGCAACTCCGCCGTCGACGCGCAGCCCGCCGCCCGCGCCGCCGCCGCGATCCGCCCGTCGTCGACCGCCAGGTTGAAGTCCAGCAGCGCCGGCAGCGTGAAACTGCACGCCACCCCGTGCGCCAGCCCGTGGTGCGCCGTCAGCGGATACGAGATCGAGTGCGCCAACGCCGTGCGCGTCGCCGCGATCGCCGTGCCGCCGCACAGGCTCGCGATCATCAACCCGGCCCGCGTGTCCGCCGCCGGCTCCGCCTCCGCCGCCAGCCGCGGCAACACCGCCAGCGCCTGCCGCAGTCCCGCCGTCGCCCACGCCAGCGAGGCCGGCTGCGCGTGCACGTTCCAGATCGACTCCAGCGCCTGCGAGAGCGCGTCCAACCCGCCCGCCGTCGCCGCCTCCCGCGGCAATCCCGCCGTGAGTTCCGGATCGAGCCACGCCGTCCGCGGCGCCAACCGCGCGTCCGCGAGACTCAGTTTCCGCTTCGCCGCCGTGTCCCAGATCGTCGCAAAGGGCGTCACTTCGCTGCCCGACCCCGCCGTCGTCGGCACGGTGTGCACCGGCAAAAACTCCCCCGCCGGCAGCGCCGCGCGCCCGTCCAGCCACGCCTCGACGTCGCCTCCGTCAACCGCAGGGCCCGAGCTGGCCCGGGCCGCCGCCCGCCCGCCCGCCAGCGCCGCCGCCAGCACTTTCGCCACGTCGATCACACTGCCGCCCCCGAGCGCCACGATGCCGTCGTATCCGCTTCCCGCGCACGCCCGCGCGAGCCGCACCGCCACCGCGCGCTCCGCGCCCGCCGCCACCCCGGCCACGATCGTGCACTCCGCGCCGCCGCCCCAGCCCGCCGCCACCCGCGCCGCCGTGCCGCGCTCGACGTGCCCCGGCGTCGTCAGCACCAGCAGGCGCCGGCCCGCCGCCGTCGCGCCCGCGTCCTGCCAGCACCCGGCGCCGAAACGCACCGGCACCGGCGACGGCGCCGTCCAGCGCGCCGGCCCGACCGCACTGTTCGTGCCCGCGCTCAATGCGACCCGGGGATCAGGTTGAGCACGTCGCGGATCGACACGCACGCATCGTCCACCTCCAGCGCGCGCCGGTGCGCCAGAATCCGCTCCGCCGTCCGCTTCATCGCCGGATACGCGCTGCGCAGCAGGTGATTCGCGTAGATCACCATCTGGAAACCCATCGCGCCCAGTTCCGCCTCCGTCAGGTGGTGGTAGGTGGTCGGCACCGCCACGAGCGGCACCTTCGTCGCGAACTCGCGGTAGCCGGCGCAGAAGTCCGCCACCTCGCGCGCGTCGCGCTCCTTGCTGTGGATCATGATGCCGTCCGCCCCCGCCGCGACGTAGGCCCGCGCCCGCGCCAGCGCGTCCGCCACGCCCGCCCCCGCGATCAGGCTCTCGATCCGCGCGATCACCATGAAATCCTCCGTCACCTGCGCCTTCTTGCCCGCCGTGATTTTCGCCGCAAATCCCGCCGCCGAATCCAGCAGTTGCTCCACCTCCGTGCCGAAGAGCGAATTCCGCTTCAGCCCGACCTTGTCCTCGATGATCACGGCCGAGACGCCCAGCCGCTCCAGCGTCTTCACCAGAAACGTAAAATGCTCCGTCGGCCCGCCCGTGTCCCCGTCGAACACGATCGGCTTCGTCGTCACTTCGAGGATGTCGTTCATCGTCTGCAGCCGCGAGGTCCGGTCCACCAGCTCGATGTCCGGCCGCCCCTTCGCCGTCGAATCCGTCAGGCTGCTCAGCCACACCGCGTCGAACTCCTCCCGCCGGCCGCCCTCCGTGTGCGCCGCATTTTCCACGATCAGCCCCGACAGGCCGTTGTGCGCTTCCATCACGCGCACGACGGTCTTCGCCGCCAGCAACCGCCGCAGCCGCTTCATCCGCACCTGCGGCGTCGTGCCGACTTCGCGCAGGCCCTTGATCAGCTGCGTCGACGAGATGCCCGCCGTGTAGGCCGGCTCCACCAGCTCGCCGCCCCATTCGCGCAACACTTCGACCACCCGCGCGCGCGTCGCCTTCTGCGGGCCTTCCTTCCAGTCGTCGCCGTGCACCACGTAGTCCGGCCGCAGCGCCCGCAGGTTCGGCTCGTAGTCCAGCGTCTCCTGCGGCACCGCCCGCACCACGCCCTTGATGTTTTCCACGATCGCGCGCCGCTCCTCGAAGCCCAGCAGCGGCAGCCGCTTGTAGCTCGCGATCGCCCGGTCCGTCAGGACGCCCACCGTCACTTCGCCCAGCTCGCGCGCCACGCGCAGGATGTTCAGGTGTCCGTGGTGCAGGAGATCGGCGCTCATGCCGACGTAGACTTTTTTCATGGGTGCGCGGGTGGGCTCGTCCGGGTATCGGCGGAGGTGTTACCCCAAAGCCCCCGCCCGCGCCATCGCGAAGATGCGAACTGCGCGTAAACCGCCGCCCGAATTTTCCCTTTCCTCCCCGCCGGCCCGACGCCACCGTCCCGTCCCCTGCGCCGCATGAAGCTCTCCGTCGTCATCCCCTGCTACAACGAATCGAAGACGATTCGCCACATCGTCGACCGCGTGCGCGCCGCGCCCGTCGCGGACAAGGAGATCATCATCGTCGACGACTGCTCCCGCGACGGCACCCGCGACATCCTCCGCACCGAGATCGCGCCGCTCGTTGCCCAAATCCTCTACCACGAGGTCAACCAGGGCAAAGGCGCCGCCCTTCGCACCGGTTTCAAGGCCGCCACCGGCGACATCGTCATCATCCAGGACGCCGACCTCGAATACGACCCCGAGGAATACCCCAAGCTCATCAAGCCGATCGTCGACAACAAAGCCGACGTCGTCTTCGGCTCCCGCTTCCAGGGCGGCCAGCCCCACCGCGTCGTCTATTTCTGGCACATGGTCGGCAACAAGTTCCTGACGCTGCTCTCGAACATGGCCACCAACCTCAACCTCACCGACATGGAGACCTGCTACAAAGTCTTCCGCCGCGAGGTCATCCAGAAGATCGAGATCGAGGAAAACCGCTTCGGCTTCGAGCCCGAGATCACCGCCAAGGTCGCCAAGGCCGACGTCGTGATCTACGAGGTCGGCATCAGCTACTACGGCCGCACCTACGCCGAGGGCAAAAAGATCGGCTGGCGCGACGGCTTCCGCGCCCTGTGGGCGATTTTCAAATACAACATCCTGCGCTGAGTCCGCCGCGCGCGGCTCGCTGATCCGCGCTTCGGTCCCGGGCGGCTTGTATCCGGCGTCGGGTGACGGCCGGAGCTTTTCACGGCGCGCCCGCGGCCCGCCGTCCCCGCGGCCGGCCTAGCGACCCGTCTCGAGCCAACGCTCCACGCCGCGCGCCGCCCTTTCGCGCCCCGACTCCCGGAAACCCTCCGCGATCGCCGTCGCCACCTGGCGCCGCGCCGCCGCCGGCACCGCCCCGTCGGCCGTGCCCGTGCCGAGCCGCCGGCACCAGCGCCACGCCTCCGCCCAGTCGCCTTCCTCCGCGGAAAAAATCGCCGCCTGCAACGCCGCCTCCTCCCACGCCGGCGCGATCCGCAACACCTCCCGCAGGTGTTCGCCCGCCGGCTCCCGCCGCCCCGCCCTCCGCGCGTCGATCGCCAGCCGCAGGTGCACGCTCGCCGCGATCGGCACGCCCGGCTTCGCCTCGCCGTCGCCCGGCCGCAGCGCCACGCCCAGCTCGCGCGCCAACGCCTCCGCCCGCACCACGTCGCCCCGCTTCGCATGATGGGCGACCCAGCGCGTGGCATACTCCGCCCGCACTTCCGCGACCTCCGCCCGCGCCGTGATCCGCGCCATCAGCGCATCCGTGTCACGCCAATGCTCCAGTTGCGCCGCCTGCGCCCACGCCAAGCCCGCCACCGCAATTCCCCCCGCGACCACCGTCGCCGGCCGCGCCCGCGCGGGCACCCGCGCCAGCAACGCCACCACCGCCGCGGTCCACACCACTCCCGCGAGGTAGTGGTAGCGGTCCGCCGGAAAATACGGTCGCTCGCTCCACCCCAGCAACGGCACGAGCAGCACCAGATGCGCCCCCCACAGCACCGCCCACACCGGTCGCCGCCGCGCCGCCGCGACCACCCACGCCGTCACCGCCAGCATCGCGCCCGCGCCCACCCACGCCCGCCCCGACCACCCGTCCGCCGTCGCCAGCCACGTCGGCACCGGCGTGAGTCCCGCCGGCCACAGCGGCGCCACCCCGTAGTGCGCCCAGGCCTCGATCGCCTGCCGCACGCGCTCGCCGACCCCGAACTCCGCCCCCGGCGCCGCCTCCCAGAATCCGCCCGCCCGCTGCCGCGCCCACCACGTCACGCCCAGCACCGCCGCCGCCGGCACCGCAAACACCAGCTTCTCCGCCGCCAGCCGCGCCCACCCCGGCCCCGCCGCACCCGGGCACGCCGCCGGCCCGCCATCCGCGTCCGCCGCTCCGCGTCCGCCCGCGCGCCGCGTCGCCAGAAAATCGATACCCACCAGCACGCCCGTCAGCCCCAGCGCCACCGGATACGTCAGCAGCGACGCCGCGTGCAGCCCGCCCGCCGCCGCCAGCCCGAGCGCCCGCCCGCCGCGCGCCGCCGGCAAACGCAGGTAGATCCACACCGCCGCCAGCGCGAAGACTCCCGCCTGCCCGTAGAGCATGCCCGACGCCCAGCCCACCGTCTCCGCCCGCAGCGGATGCACCGCCCACCCCAGCGCCCCGAGCGCCGCCACGATCGTCCGCCACGTCGCATCGCAGTCCCCCGCGAACCGCCGCAGCGCCGCCCCGAGCACCGCGAAGACCAGCAACGCGTTGCCGGCGTGCAACGCCACGCCCGCCGCATGGTAACCCCACGGCGCCAATCCCGCCGCGCCGTAGACCGCCGAGAACCCCAGCCACCCGAGCGGCACGTAGCGCCGCATGTAATCGGTGTCGCTCCACGCCCACTGCCACAGCTCCGCCGACGGCGGCCCGAGCCGCGGGTGCAGCGTCAGGTTGATCGGATCGTCGAACTCCACGAACGCGAACCACGGCACCTCGCGCACCGGCCACAGCGCCACCGTCGCCACCGCGAGCGCCGCCAGCCACCCGTGCCGCCGCCGCGCCGCGCCGCCGTCGCTCGCGCGCCCGTTCACCGCCTCAGGCTCCCAGCCATTGCTCGAACCGCACCGCGTCGTCCGGCGTGTCCACGCCGATCGTCGGGTCCGCCGTCAAGTCGCACGCGATCTCGAAGCCGTTCTCCAGCACACGCAGCTGCTCCAGTTTCTCGATCGCTTCGAGTTTGCCGAGCGGCAGCGACGCGAATTTCTCCAGCAGGTCCGCCCGGTAGCCGTAGAGCCCGAGGTGCTTGAAACAGGGATTCGCCTGCACCCACGCGTCGTCCACCGCGCCCGCCCGGTCGCGCGCATACGGCAGCGGCGACCGCGAGAAAAACAGCGCCCGCCGCGCCGCCGGCGCCAGCACCACCTTCACCTGGTTCGGATTCTGGAAATCCACCGCGCGCCGGAACGGCGTCGCCATCGTCGCCATCGGCGCGCCCCCCGCCAGCAGCGCCGCGAGCGCGCGGATCTGCCCGCCCGACACCAACGGCTCGTCCGCCTGCACGTTGATCACGTGCTCCGCCCCGATCATCCGGTTCGCCTCCGCGATCCGGTCCGTCCCGCTCTGGTGCGCCCCGCTCGTCATCACCGTGCGGAATCCGCCCGCCGCCAGGCAGTCGCGCAGCAGCGCGTGGTCGACCGCAAAACACAGCGGAAACTCCGGCGCCTCGCGCGCGATCCGCTCCGCCACCCAGCGCACCAGCGCCTTGCCCCGGATCGGGTGCAGCAGCTTCCGCGGGAAGCGCGTCGATTCCAGCCGGCACGGGACGATGATGGCGGTGCGGAGCATCGCGCCGCAGCGTGCCGCCCGGTTTTTGGGTTGCAAGCCGCCGCCACGCTCCGGAATTTCCGCGCGCCTTTACCGCCGATGCCTCCCGATTCCACCTCCGCCGCACTCACCAAGGAACTCGTGGTGCAGAACAAGATGGGCATCCACGCCCGTCCCGCGGCCATGGTCGTGCGCATCACCAACAAATTCAAAGCCGAGGTCTTCGTGGAAAAAGACGACGAGCAGGTGAACGGCAAAAGCATCATGGGCCTCATGATGCTCGCCGCCGGCAAGGGCTCCAAAGTGAAGTTCATCGCCAAGGGCGACGACGCCGCCGCCCTGCTCGCCGAGATCGAGGCCCTCTTCGCCCGCAAGTTCGACGAGGCCTAGGTTTTTGCTCCGCCAAAACCTGGGAGGCGGAAAAACTGGCGGGCATTCGCGGTGGTGACGCCTGCCAGTTCTTCAAAGCTGACGTCGAAGACTTCCTGCGCGGCAAACTCCGCGGTGTGCCGCACAAAGGCCGGCTCGTTCGGTTTGCCGCGGTGGGGCATCGGCGTGAGATACGGCGCATCGGTTTCGAGCATCAACCGGCCGAGTCCCTGGGCTTTGGCCGCGGCGCGCACCGCGACGGCAGTTTTGTAGGTCAGGATGCCGGTGAAGGATCCGAAACCGCCGCGCCGGGCGAGTTCGGCCATTTCCGCCTCGCCCTCGGTGAAGCAGTGAAACACCACCCGCGTCCAGTCCACGCCGCTGGCATCGATCATCTCCACGCAGTCTCGAAACGCGCCGCGGGAGTGAATCACGACCGGACAGCCGATGCGCCTGGCAATCGCCAACCCGCCGGCAAATGCCGACCGTTGCCAGCCAAAGATTCTTTCCGCCTCCACGGAATCCTTCGGCAGGTGGAACCGATCGAGCCCGATCTCGCCCAGCGCCGCCGGTAACACCCGGCCTCCGGTCGGGTCGGCCTGCCAAAACGCCTCGACTTGCGCCAACGCGATCTCCCACTCCGACTCTACCGAGCACGGGTGCAGACCCACGGAGTAATGAACGAACCCTTCGTTCGCCTTCGCGATCTCGCGGTACATCGCCCAGTCGTCGGGCGCAGTTCCGATCGCGATCATCGCTTCGACGCCCGCGGCCCGCGCGCGATCGAGCGCCGTCGCCAGCATGCCGTGCCGCACGAACGATTCGAGGTGGGTGTGGGTGTCGATGAGAGGCATCAGCCGGATCTTTCTCTTTCTTTTTTCTCCTCAGTTCGCCGGACGAAACGGAATGAATTACGAGAACGAGGACCGATTAAGCCCGATCCAGCGCGCCGTAGCGCTCCCGCAAATAGCGCACCAGCGGCTGCGGTGACAGTTCCTCGCCCGTCACGCGTCGCACGAGCTCCATCGCGCTGCACCGCCGGCCCTGCCGGTGCACGTTGTCGCGCAACCACCCGAGCAGCCACGAAAAGTCCCCCCGCGCAAAGTCCTCCTCGATCGCCGGCCGGAGCACGAGCACCCGATACCACAGCTGCGCCGCGATCATGTTGCCAAGGCAATAGCTCGGAAAATAGCCGAAGGCGCCACCGCTCCAATGCACATCCTGCAGCACGCCCAGGCGATCGCTCGCCGGCTCGAGTCCCAGCAACTCGCGCGATGCCGTCCGCCACGCCACCGGCAGATCCCGCACCGCCAGCGATCCGGCAAACAACTGCTTCTCCAGCTCAAACCGCAGCACGATGTGCAGATTGTACGTCACCTCATCCGCATCGACGCGAATGACGGTGGGCTCGACCGCATTGACCGCCAGATAGAGTTCGTCCGAATTCACGCCCGCGGTTTGCGTGGGAAAACACTCCCGCCAGCGCGGTTCGAAACAACGCCAGAAACCCCGGCTGCGCGCCACCTGGTTTTCCCACAACCGGCTCTGCGACTCGTGCACCGCCATGCCCGCATTGATCCCCAGCGCCGTGCCCAGATGCGCCGCCGGCAGCCCTTGCTCGTAAAGCCCGTGACCCGTTTCGTGGATCGAGCTGAACAGCGCATCGAGGGGCTGGTCCTCCTGGTAACGCGTGGTCATCCGCACATCACTGCCGGTGCCCGAACAAAACGGGTGCAGCGACACGTCAATCCGACCGC